>CALWBC010000176.1 GCA_944375755.1 uncultured Mediterraneibacter sp.
CGGTCGGAGACCTCCTTGCTTTCGGCAAGGCGTTCGCGCGTTGCATCGACGTCCTTGTCCACGTCGGCGTCCGTAACAGTATACTCGAATTTCTCGATTTTTATACCCGTGTACTTCTCGATCGTCACAGCGTTCGTGCTGACATCCTCACTGGAAATATCTTCTCTTAACGCCTCCAGGATCAGATGATCCGCCTGAAGTGTCATCGTGATTTTATTCATATCTGTTATCCTCTCTTCTTTCTATAAATACATCCTGCATGATTTCCATAAATACACCTGGCCGGTTTCTATCGCCCTGTCCGGATCCTAAGCCGTCTGTTCCGAAGCCTCTTCCCTGTCCGCCGAGTCTCCGCGCCCCGCGGTCTCTGCGGTGATTCTCTTTGCCGCCCGTTTCGCGAACACCAGACTCTCCAGCAGCGAGTTGCTGGCCAGACGGTTCGCGCCGTGTACCCCGTTGCAGCTGGTTTCGCCGGCAGCGTACAGATGCTCCATAGATGTATGGCTGTCCCGGTCCACCCAGATGCCGCCCATGAAATAGTGCTGGGCAGGCACGACCGGAATCGGCTCCCGCGTCACATCATATCCCTCTTCCAGGCAATGATGGTAGATGTTCGGAAAATGCTTCAGAATCGTCTCTTTGTCAATATTTTTCATGGACAGCCACACATGATCCGTACCGTCCTTCTCCATCTGTTTCCGGATTGCCTGTGTCACAACATCTCTTGGCTGAAGCTCGTCCACGAACCGCTCTCCGTCCTTATTGAGCAGAACCGCGCCCTCGCCCCGAACGGATTCGGAGATGAGGAACCTCCTGCCCGGTTTCTTTGAATAAAGCGTTGTCGGATGAATCTGCACATAATCCAGATGTTCCAGACGGATTCCGTGCTTCTTCGCCACCTCCAGGGCATCCCCCGTAAGGTGCGGGAAATTGGTGGAATGTTTATACAGACCGCCGATCCCGCCGCTTGCCAGAATCGTATTATCCGCATAGATGGAAAATGCTTTCCCATCCCGGTCTTTCACCCTGACACCCGCGCAGCCGGACTCTCTCTCGATAATATCCGTCATGGAAGTATACTCCAGAATCTCCACATTCTCAAGTTTTCTCACCTGCGCCAGCAGTTTGCTGGTGATCTCCTTCCCTGTCACATCCTCATGGAAAAGAATTCTGGGTCTGGAATGGGCGCCCTCCCGGGTAAACGCATATCCGTCGAGGAAATTGCCGCCCCGTTTTTTTCCCGCGCGATCCGCATCCTGCGGTATTCCCGCGTCCTGCGCTTTGTTCTCCTGATCCGCATCCTGCGTTTCGCCCTCATTCCCCGCGCTGCGTTCAAACTTCACTCCGTAACCGATCAGATCCTGTATGATCTCACGGGAACTCCGGATCATGATATCCACTGATTCTTTCCGGTTCTCATAATGTCCCGCGCGCATCGTATCCTCAAAATAACTGTCATAATCCGACTCGTCCCGAAGTACACAGATTCCTCCCTGCGCCAGAAACGAATCACTGCTCTCCACATCTGATTTCGTAATCATAATGATCTTGCTGTCCCGCGGAAGTTTCAGTGCGGAATACAGTCCCGATACTTCAGTCCCTACAATCACTGTGTCCGCATACATGTCCATGTCTTACATTCCTCTCTTCTATCTGTCGTTACCGCGCCAGCTCAAGCATCCGTTTCAGCGGCTCTTCCGCTTCCACGCGCGCGGTTTCCTCAAGTGTCACTTCATTTTCTCCGGTCCTGAGAACGTGAAGAATCTTTTCCGGTGTGATCATCTTCATATCCTCACAGACAGGCTCCGTCTCCGTAAAATAAAATCTCTTATCCGGGCAGCGCTTCTCCAGCTCATATCTCACACCGTTTTCCGTGCAGATAATAAATTCGGAAGCGTCACTCTTCTCCGCGTAGTCTATGATTCCGGAAGTGCTTCCCACATAATCTGACATTTCCAGCACTTCCTCCGGACATTCCGGATGCGTCAGCACCAGCGCGTCCGGATGCTCCTCCTTCGCCTTTCTGATCTCAGATACCTGCATCTGTTCGTGGACCGGGCAGAAGCCTTTGTTGTATACAAAATGCTTCTCCGGCGTCATCTGCGCGATATAATGCGCCAGATTGCGGTCCGGTATGAAGAAAATATTCCGGTTCGGAAGCGCCTTTACAATCTTCAGTGCGTTGGCCGATGTCACGCATACATCCGAACAGCGCTTCAGCTCCGCCGTTGAATTTATGTAACAGACCACCGCAAGGTCATCGTACGTCTCTCTCATCCTGCGGATCGTCTCCGGATCCGCCATGTGAGCCATGGCGCAGTCCGCGCGCGCGTCCGGCATAAGAACGGTTTTCCCCGGATTCAGGATCTTGGCGCTCTCTCCCATAAACGATACACCGCAGAAAACGATGGTCTGCTCTTTTAATCCCACCGCCACCTTGCTCAGATAAAAGGAATCCCCGATATAATCCGCAAGCTCCTGCACCTCAGGTCTCACATAGTAATGCGCCAGAATCACCGCATTCTTTTCTTTTTTCAACTGCTCAATCTCTTCTCTGACTGTCATATAGTTCCCTCTTCTTCTTTCGGTTTTCCCGGACAGAGGCCCGTACTGTCACCTGCTTTGTCCTGGTTTTGCACATCCCGGTATCATCCCTTCTCCGCAGGTATGAACCGTGTGATCTTCTGATCTCAGCATCATAGTATACCACTGTTGTTTACAGGTGACAAGACACATGAACTTACAAATATTTTACAGAATAGGCTCTCTCTTTCGTCAAAAATTACCTTCGCATATTTGGACAGAATAAAAAGCAGCGGCAGATCTCCCTCTCAAAGAGTTCGATTCTGCCGCTGCTTTCTCTTTCTCTGTCAGTCATTCACATATACCGCTCTTGTACGCTCGCCGTCATCAATCACTTCCACATTCGGGAAGCTCTGGATGTACTGTTTAAACTGTGAAAATCCATAGTCCCGCACTTTAAAATCACCGAACCGCATCCGGATCCGGTTTCCCAGCGAACTCAGCGCGATTCCGTACCGTCCGCTGCTCTGAATCTGCTGCTGAATGTATTCTTCCAGGCGCTCTTTCCTGCTCTTATCTTCATAGAGAGTAACAGATACCTTCGTTCCCTCCTGAATCAGCTTCAGCTTCGGAAGGGTTTCCAGAAACTTGGAAAGCAGACTGTACCCGTACCGTCTTACGTCAAAATCCGGATACAGCTTCACCAGACGGCTTCCCACTTCGCCCAGTCCGGTCTCCCTGTCATCGTTCTGATTCTCCGTGATGATCTTGACAACCGCCTCCTCAATCTGCTCTTTAGACACAGCATTGCTCTTCTTCGGTTCCTTTCCGTGAACATGATGAGCCGAGCTTTTCTCTTCTCTCTCATCTTTGCCCATGGTGCTGTCCTCCAGAAGAAGCTCCAGCTCGGTAAAAATGTCACAGGCCTTCCGAAACGGAAGCGGCGTCTTGTCCTCTCCCATACCGATCACGGTCTTTCCGCTCTCCCGAAGCCGGCTCGCCAGCCTGGTAAAATCGCTGTCACTGGACACCAGGCAGAATCCCTCCAGCTCGCTCGTATAAAGCATATCCATGGCATCTATAATCATGGCGGAATCCGTTGCGTTCTTTCCATGTGTATAGCTGAACTGCTGAATCGGTGTAATGGAATTCTGCAGAAGTTCCTCTTTCCAGCTTGCGTTGTTCGTCTTGGTCCAGTCACCGTAGATCCTCTTATAAGTTACATTCCCATACTTGGACAGTTCATCCAGTATGGGCTGAATATATTTTGCCGATACATTATCCGCATCAATCAGAAGCGCGAATCTCTCTTCCATTTCATGTACTCCTCCCCCTTCATATTCTTCCACAGAAATTCCCCGTTCTCACAGATCATATAACTGTGAGCCGAGTCTTCCTTCGGAATGGAAACCGATCCGGGATTCAGGTAAAAGATCCGTTTTCCCTCATCCCCGCAGATCTCTTCGCAGGCGGGAACATGCGTGTGCCCGTTAAGCAGGATATCACCGCTGCGCATGGGCGGAAGATGATGCGGATTGTACACATGCCCGTGGGTGGCAAATACAGTCAGCATTCCTTCTCCGGGCGTGCTTCCTCCCGGGATCTCCAGGAAACAGTAGTCCGCCATAATCGGGAAGTGCAGAACCATCTGATCCACCTCCGTATCACAGTTTCCTCTCACGCAGAGCACTTCATCCTTCAAAGGATTCAGCATGGCGATTACTTCCTTCGGGGCATATCCCTCCGGCAGATCATTGCGCGGCCCGTGATACAAAATATCCCCCAGCAGGAGCAGCCTGTCCGCCTTCTCCCTGTGGTACGCTGCCAGCATCCGCTCGCAGTAAAGAGCTGATCCATGTATATCTGACGCTATCATAAGTTTCATATTTCTGATGTCCTCCTCCCGGCGTATCCTTATCGGTTTCCCTACCTGTCTTACCTGTTTATCTTAGCATAATCCGGTTCTTTTTGTAAATCCGCATCAGTATTC
>CALWBC010000177.1 GCA_944375755.1 uncultured Mediterraneibacter sp.
GACGTTAAGGCTGGCGGCGGAGTTGTCTGAGCGTAAGCGAGTTCTCCGCCGGCAGTCTTTGCATTTAGTCCGCACCCGGAACTTTTAGCTGCACTTATTTCCTGGAGCGGAACCCGTACGCATCTCCATCTCCGCAGAAATACGTTCTGATAATCCCCGCTAGTTTCGCCCATTTTGAAATCGGTTGTTAATGAACGAAATAGCTGGAATGTATTTTCAAAGTGATTGAAGAATCCACCTGAATCGGTTATACTAGAATTCGGAGGAGACGATACCCATGCCGAACGACAATGATAAGAATCTGAGTCCGGATGAGGAACCGGAAGAAAAGAAATATTCCTTCTTACAGGAGACGATTAAACCGAAACCAATCAGCAGGCGGCAGCTCGCGAAGCAGTTGATCAGGATCGCTGTTTACGGTGTGATCCTCGGAGTGTTTGCCTGCCTTGGTTTTTTTGCGCTTCGGCCCTGGGTGCAGGACTGGTTCCGGGGAGATCTGCAGACGGTATCGATTCCGGAAGATGAGGAACCCGAAGAAGGGCAGACAGAAGCCCAGGCAGATGAAGAAGTAACGGAACCTGTGCTGGATGCGGACAGTTACGAGCAGATCATGGAGAGCATGAATGACAGGGCAAAGGAGGCCGGCAGAGGGCTTGCGACTGTGGAGCCTGTATCGGATGAAGAAAACTGGACCGCGGAGATGACGGGGATGCACAGCGGCGTTACCGGGGTGATTACGGCCGATAACGGACAGGAGCTTCTGATTCTGGCGGACAGTTCGGTCAGCGGGGATGCAGCGGCGTGGACAGTGACTTTTCAGGACGGCAGCAGTTATGAGGCGTCACTAAAGAAAAGGGATCGAAACAGCGGCCTGGCGGTGTTCAGTGTCGTGAGAAGCAGTATCACGGACAGTACGTGGTCGGCTATCAAAGTTTCCGCGCTTGGAAATTCAAATCTGGTGACACAGGGCGAGGTTGTGATGGCCCTTGGAAATATGTTTGGTTATGCGGACGGTGTGGCTTTCGGTACGGTCAGCTCGACGGATTATAAGGAATCATTCTATGATGGGGAATGTGATATTCTGGCAACTGACATACCTGCTGTTTCCGGAGGCACGGGAGTACTGTTCAATACGGATGGGGAAGTGGTAGGCATGATCTCCTCATCCATATGGGAAGACGGCGGGAATCACGTGGCAAATGCATACGCCATTTCGGATTTGAAGGCAATGATTGAAATTCTTGCAAATGGGGAAAGCGTACCTTATATTGGTATTCGCGGTGTTTCTGTCACCTCGGAACTGGAAGAAGAGCAGGGGCTGCCTTCCGGAGTCTATGTAGTGGAAGTGGATCCGGAATCACCGGCAATGGCCGCCGGGATCCAGAGCGGAGATGTGATCTGCAGGGTGGGCGATAAAAAGGTGGCAAACCTTGTTACTTATCAGTCAGCCATGCTCGAGATCAAGGCAGGGCAGCAGATGGAAATCATCGGAAAGCGCCTCGGAGCGGACGGCTATGTGGATGTGGAATTCAACGTGACGGTTGGAAGTAAAGAATAGAAAGAGGAATAAAATGAGATATATCAGTGGATTACATGAAGGCGAGACAATCAGGAACGTTTACCTCTGCAAGGGGAAACGTTCCGCTGAGACAAGAAACGGGAAACCATATGATAATCTGTTGCTGCAGGATAAAACCGGGATCCTGGACGGGAAGGTATGGGATCCCAATTCACAGGGAATTGCGGATTACGATGAGAAGGACTTCATCGAAGTTTACGGCGATGTGATAAGTTACAATGGAAATCTTCAGATTAACATCAAACAGATTCGGAGAGCGGAGGAGGGCGAGTACAATCCTGCCGACTATATGCCTACAACGGAGAAAAACGTGGAAATGATGTATGAGGAACTGACTGCATACATCCGGCAGATTTCCAGCCCGTATCTCAGACAGCTGCTGGAATACTATTTTGTAAATGACAGCGCGTTTATCAGGAAATTTAAGGGTCATTCCGCAGCAAAGACTGTTCATCACGGCTTTTCCGGCGGGCTTCTGGAGCATACGTTAAGCGTGCTTCACCTGTGCGAATATTTTGCGGGAGCATACTCGATACTGAACCGGGATCTTCTGTTTACCGCGGCGATCTGCCATGATATCGGAAAGACAAAAGAACTGTCGGATTTTCCGGATAATGACTATACGGATGAAGGACAGCTGATCGGACATATTGTGATCGGTGTGGAGATGATCGATGAGGCGATCCGGACAATTCCGGATTTCCCGGAGCGGCTGGCAAATGAACTGAAGCACTGCATTATCGCTCATCACGGTGAACTGGAGTACGGTTCTCCGAAGAAACCGGCGCTGGCAGAGGCACTGGCGCTGAATCTGGCGGATAATGCGGATGCGAAAATGCAGACGCTGACCGAGATATTTAAGGGAAAGAGCGGCTATGAATGGCTTGGATATAATCGTCTTTTTGAATCGAATTTGAGAAGAACAGCAGGGGCGTAACAGGATGTGTGAAAGCGCAGACGGGGCACGCCCCCGTTTTGTGTATGTCAGGAAATCAGAAAATGGGAGAATGAGATGAAGAAGAATGATACGGCGGTCATTGAGATTACGGATATCGGTGTAAATGGCGAAGGAATCGGAAAGGTAGATGGCTATACGCTGTTTGTGAAAGACGCGGTTATCGGAGACCGGGCGGAAGTAAAAGTCATGAAAGCAAAGAAAAATTACGGGTATGCCAGGCTGATGAAGATTCTGACGCCATCCCCGGACCGGGTGGAACCGGCGTGCGCATATGCGAGAAAGTGCGGCGGCTGTCAGATTCAGGAGATGTCTTATGAGAGGCAGCTTGATTTCAAAGAGCAGAAGGTGCGTGGAAATCTGGAACGGATCGGCGGATTTGCTCCGGACCTGCTGGATGAGATAATGGAACCGATTGTGGGAATGGAAGATCCCTTTCACTACCGCAATAAGGCGCAGTTCCCTTTCGGCACGGACAGAGAAGGAAATCCGGTGACCGGCTTTTATGCCGGGAGAACCCATGATATTATCCCGAATACGGACTGTGCGCTTGGCGTCCCCGTGAACCGGGAGATTCTGGAAATTATTCTGGATTTTATGAGACAGTACAGTATTCCGGCTTATGACGAGCGGACCGGAAGAGGGCTGATCCGTCATGTGCTGATTCGCTTTGGTTTTACCACAAAAGAGATCATGGTATGTCTGGTGATTAACGGAAAAGAAATTCCGCATGCGGATGTGCTTCTGGAGCGGCTCGGCAGAGTCGACGGGATGACAAGCATCAGTGTCAGCCCGAATACGGAACGGACGAATGTAATTATGGGAACTTCCTGCCAGGTTCTCAAAGGGCAGGGGTATATTACGGATTATATCGGGAAGATCAGATATCAGATCTCACCGCTTTCGTTCTATCAGGTGAATCCGGTTCAGACTGAGAAGCTGTATGCTCTTGCCATGGAATACGCGGATCTGCAGGGCGGTGAGACGGTGTGGGATCTCTATTGCGGAATCGGGACCATCTCACTGTTTCTCGCGCAGAGAGCAGGTCAGGTATACGGCGTGGAAATCATTCCTCAGGCCATTGAGGATGCCAGAAACAATGCGAGGATCAATGGAATTGAGAATGCGGAATTTTTTGTCGGAAAAGCGGAAGAAGTACTGCCGGAATATTATGAATCCTTTGCGCATGAGCATGGCGGAGAGACGGCACGGGCAGATGTGATCGTGGTGGATCCGCCGCGGAAGGGCTGCGATGAGGCTCTGCTGGATACAATTGTCAGGATGAAGCCGGAGAAGGTCGTGTATGTAAGCTGTGATTCCGCTACTCTTGCCCGGGATCTGAAAATTCTAAGTGAGAACGGGTATGAGCTGGAGAAGGTCAGAGCAGTAGACCAGTTCCCGATGACGGTCCACGTTGAAACAGTCGTGAAATTATCCCGTAAAACCGGGGAGTCGTAGACATACTCTTATTGGTCTCTGTTATCAGATTTTCGGGAGAAAGAAATAGCCGCCAGGTATGAAATTAATAATTGAACATTAAATTACCTAATGCTATACTTTGAAGAAAAAGAAGACAGGTGAGAATTATGTGCAGAAATAAAAAACGGAGCAACGATGCATGGCTCTACGCAAAGCCAGTAAATTAAGCGACGTTTGCGTGGAGAAGCCTGAAAACAGTCGCTTGTCATATATGTAACAGTTCAGTTGTGGGACTGTTGCTCATATATTGCTGGCTTTGCAGCCTGGATTTGATTTATCAGTCGAGGAGGAAGCCTGCATATGAGATATGTAAACGCGAACGAAATCCTTCCGGATGGGCTGATCAAGGAACTGCAGAAATATGTTCAGGCAGGATATATTTATGTTCCGGCAAAGGCCGACCGGCATAGAGCCTGGGGTGAACTGTCCGGCTATAGGGAAGAATTGAGCAATCGCAATCGGAGGATTGTGTCTGAATATGAACAGGGGAGGTCTGTGGAAGAACTTGCGGACCGGTATTGCCTTTCGGTGTACGCGATCAGAAAAATAATTTATCAGAAATAACAGAAGGAGAGTCTCAGATTGAATGGGGCTCTCTTTTTATATAAAATGATTCTGTAATGTTCCGTAGATTGAAGAAGAGGCTGCTGACGGATAGAATGAATTTGTATTGTAACAGTTTAGCCGCAGCGCTGGTTTAACTGCTACCTTTGGCTAAGTTATTAATAACTTTGTAAGGAGGAGATTCAAGATGGCTATGACCGGTAAAATTTATCCAAGAACAGGAGATCAGCAGACGATTTATCTTAAAAATGTGATTACGAATCCGAATGTGGAAGTTGGAGATTATACTATATATAACGACTTTGTAAACGATCCGAGAGACTTTCAGCACAACAATGTTCTGTATCACTATCCTGTTAATCATGACAGACTTGTAATCGGAAAATTCTGTTCTATTGTATGTGGAGTAAAATTTCTGTTTAACAGTGCAAACCATACGTTGACCTCTTTGGCTACCTATACATTCCCGCTGTTTTTTGAGGAATGGGGGCTGGAGAAAGAGAAAGTTACGCAGGCCTGGGATAATAAAGGTGACATTATCATTGGTAATGATGTGTGGATTGGATTTGAAGCGGTGATTTTGTCAGGAGTAACGATTGGCGATGGCTCTATCATCGGCAGCAGGGCCGTCGTCACAAAAGATGTGCCTCCGTATACGATTGTGGGCGGGATTCCGGCGCGGCCAATCCGCAGGCGGTTTGATGAAGAAACAATAAACACACTTCTCAGGATAAAGTGGTGGGACTGGCCGGAAGAGTGTATAGAGAGAAGTATCGATGCGATTCAGTCTGGCTGTATAGAGCAGCTGGAAAGGAATGGTGAGCAGTCATGTCTGTCGGAAAGGATGTAGTCTATATCGGGAAGATTCCCGTGCATATTTGGGGAGAGCCGTCTTCTGTTGTTTATTTATATGTTCACGGGCAGGGCGGGAACAAAGAGGAGGCAGCGCTCCTTGCCGATATAATATGCAGGCACGGGGCTCAGGTATTAAGTATCGACCTGCCGGAGCATGGAGAACGAAAGGATGAAGAAGCCGGATTTGATCCGTGGATTATTGTGCCGGAACTGCATTTGATTATGAATTTTGTGAAGAGAAGATGGAGCAGGGTTTCTCTATATGCCGTCAGTATTGGAGCGTGGTTCAGCATGCAGAGTTTAGGGGATGAGCCGCTGCAGAATTGCCTGTTTGTC
>CALWBC010000178.1 GCA_944375755.1 uncultured Mediterraneibacter sp.
GGAATCCCACACCTGAGCGTAGAACGGATTCTTCCGCGCGATCTTCGGATAAGCCCAGGATTTCTTCAGGCACTCGGGACACCAGTGTCCGCCGTGAAGCACTGCGTTGACGGACATCCTGAATTCATGTCCAAAGGCGCATTTCCATTTCACCGGGGTGTAGATATCCTTTACATCCTCTTCCAGATACTCGCCGCCTCTGTACTGAGCCGCCTTCTCCAGATCCTCTTTTGTCTGAGCCTCCAGCCCCTTCTCTTCATCGTATCCATGATTCAGATAAGTTTCTTCTTCGCTTGGATGATGAAGCTCAAATGGTCTCGGCTTATGTTTTTCCTCAATGGAGCCATAGAACGCGTTGATCCAGTCCGTCTCATTATTCTCCTCCATCCAGACCGGTCCCATGCGCTTCGCCGCAATCTCCTTGTTGTGGGCTTTCATGGCTTCCGCTGTCGGCATCATGGCCGCGATCATCGGATTCGCCATCATCCGCTCCATCTCATTTCTCACGCCGCCCCAGTAGACAGATCCCGGAATGCAGCGGAAATGAAGGTATTCATCCAGCACATCCGAATCGGTATAATAATGCCCGTGGAAATTAAATCTCGCCAGATCCTGCGGATCATAGATATCCTCATACTTGATTCCCATCGGTTCAAGGGAAAGTTTCGACAGTTCCCAGGTTGTCATGCGGTACTCTTTTCCGCTGCTTAAGTTGTACGCCCGTCTCCAGAAGCTCTCATCCACCCAGTCCTCGCACAGGTTCGCCATGCAGATACCGGACTCAATGGAGGTGCTCCACTCGAGCACATTGTTCGGCGGCTGATGGAAGATGATCGGCTCTTCGCCCGCGCCCTCGGCGCTGGGGTGCTGGCCGGTCTGCCGGATGGATACCCAGTATTTCAGTCCGCTGTCAAACACTGCCGCCTCGGAAAATACTTTCGAGATTCCGTAGTAGTCATGGATGGACGGATTGATGGGATCTCCCACTCTTCCGAACTGCACCGGCTCCAGACGGCTTCCGGTCATGGCCACGGTGCCCACATACGCGAAATGCACTTTATCCGGGTCCGGCTGCTCCTTGATGGCCTTGATAATATTCAGGGTGGAACCGATATTGGTGTAGAGCGTCTGCTCCGGATATTTGTCCGCTGCCGGAGAGACCATTGCCCCGATATGAAGCACATAGTCCGCACCGTCCACGCATTTCTTAATGGTGTCATAATCCGTCATGTCGCCCCAGACGATTTCCAGCGCCGGGCACATGTATTTTTTCAGCAGCTTTTTATTTTTCTCCGAAGGTCTTGCCAGAATCCTGGTCCTGAAACGGTTGCTTCTTCCAAGGAGCTGTTTCATGGTCTCCTGTCCCATGGTGCCTGTAGCGCCGGTCACGAATACAACCTTCTTCGGCCTGGACGCATAGTGATGTTCTTCCTTCCGGTCAAACTGAAGGGCAGCATCGAAGGCTTCTCTCGTGGCGTTCAGTGCTCTTCTCGCCATGGCAGCATCTCCCACTTCATAGTAACCGATCTCCAGATCATAGCAGGCCTTTGCAAGGGCGCTTCCGTCCCTCTTTCTCGCGCCCACAGCAAGCACCGCGTAATCGCATGGATATTCCGTCTCGTTTCCGTCCTTTTCTCCAATGATTTTGTGATCCTGGATCTCTTTTACCGTCACTCCGGTTACCGGTGTGATTCCCTCCGCGTAAATGCTCTCGCTTACACAGATCTTTCTTGTGCTGCCCATATCCGCGCAGAATTCACCCAGCATCTCAAGTACCGTTACCTTAGCGCCTTTCTGCGCAAGATACTCCGCGGTCTCCATACCGACCATCCCGCCGCCTATGATCACCACATTTCCGGAGGCTTCCGCTTTCCCGTCCAGAACATCGTGGGACTGAACTACAAACTCCCTGTCGCATCCGGGAATCGGCGGGGTAACCGGCTCCGCGCCGATGGCATTGATCACCGTGTGAGGATGGATCTCCCGGATCAGTTCCGGTGTCACCGGCGTATTCATACGGATCTCCACACCCATGCGTTTTGCCTTTTCGCCCATGGCGATGACCGCGTTCTTCATCTCCTCTTTCCTCGGCGCCTCGCCCGCTGTCAGGAACTGGCCGCCGAGCACATCGGACGCCTCGCAGAGAACAGGGTGATGCCCTCTCTTCTGCAGGGTAATCGCCGCCTCAAGTCCCGCGATACCGCCGCCTGCCACCAGCACGGTCTCCGGTTTCTCCGCCGGAGTCAGCTCGCATTCCGTCTCTCTGCCCATAGCCGGATTCCGCAGACATGTGATGCACGGGGAATCCGTGTTCTCAAACCCGTCATAGCATCCCTGGTTGCAGCCCACACAGTAATCGATGTCCTCCACATCTCCCGCCTGCGCTTTCCTGCAGAAATCCTGATCCGCCAGCTGGGCTCTGCCCATCCCCAGCAGATCCACCTGATCCACCTCGAGAATCTTCTCTGCCAGTTCCGGCGTATTGACACGTCCCACACCCATGGTCAGCATTCCGGTTTCCTTCCGGATTCTAGCCGCATTGTCGATGTTGAACGCCTTCGGGATGTCAATGGGCGGCACCTCGTATTTCAGCCCCGCCGTGAGAATATTTCCTCTGGAAATATCCAGCACATCCACTCCGGCCTCGCCGGCAAGCTTACAGAATTCGATCACTTCTTCAATGGTCAGCCCGTTCTCCAGATAGTCATCATGAGCGTCAATCCTCATGAAAACGGGCATTCCCTCCGGAATATTCGCCCGGATGGCCCGGATGCACTCCAGGGGGAATCTGGCGCGGTTTTCAAAAGATCCGCCGTACTCGTCCGTCCGGTGATTGATGCCGCCGGAGAGGAAAGAATGGGGCAGATAATTGTGGGCACAGTGGAATTCCACACAGTCAAACCCGGCCTGCACGGCCCTTGCCGCCGCTTTTCCGAAACATTCCGTCACCTCAGCGATCTGCTCTTTCGTCACACCCGGAAGGGTGATCCCCTGTCCCATGGGCATATCGCTTGCCACCAGGATCTGCGCGGTCCGATCCATTCCCCCCGCCAGACTTCCCTGCCAGAGCTGAAGCCCCGCCTTTCCTCCGGCTTCATGGATCGCGTCAGTCAGTTCCTTTAATCCCGGAATGTATTTATCCTCGCTGATGGAAAGAAAGCCCCGGGGCGCGCTGGGCGTATGTACACTGCAGACCTCAACCATATTTAATCCGCATCCGCCTTTTACTCTCGCCACATGATAACCGATCAGCTTCGGTGTTACATAACTGTCCTTTCCGGAAAATTTCGTTCCCATGGCCGGAAGAACGATCCTGTTCTTCAGTTCCATGTCCTTTACCGTAATCGGACTGAACAATTTGTCAAACATACTGCTGCCTCCTTTGCCTTTTTCTTTTACTTTACACCCTCCACAAAAGAGACAGTCAAATGTGAAAAATATATAATTTTATGATTTTTATCCGCTTTATGTGCTATAATCATAGTGCATTATTTACAAAATATATAGATTTTTTTCATAAACCATCCCAGAAACCATTCACTTATATGTACACTTTAAGCAGGAGGCATTCATATGCGGATTCAGGAAGTCTGCCGGCAGACAGGCGTCTCAAAAAGGAACATCCATTTTTATATCAAAGAGGGACTGATCTGTCCGGAAACGGACAGCAGAAACGGCTATTACGATTTCAGCGAATCAGACTGCCGCAGTCTGGTTCTGATCCGCAGATTCCGGAATCTGGGGCTCTCTCTCCCTGTCATCCGTTCCATCCTGAACACCCCTGGTTCGGCAGGATACTATCTGCGTATCCATTCCAATCATCTGAAGAAAGAAATCGAACATCAGCAGGAAATCCTCTCCTGCCTTCGCGCCATGCAGGAACATCTTCCCCTGAATCCGGATCTCGACATGCTCTGCGCTCTGAGCGCGCAGGCCGGCATTCCCGGCAAGGAAATTTCTCCGGACACTGTCGTTCCGGATGAATACGATAATACCATGGTCAATCAGATCCTTCTTCGAGGTTTTCTCCCCGAAGGAGAACTGACGGAATATCAAAAATTCATCTGGGAAAAGATCAACTCCATAACAGGTTCGGACAGCCCGTCCGCACCGTACCGGGAGGACTACGCGCAGATCAAACAGTTTCTCTCTTCCCTGACCCGGGAACAGACGGACAGCTTTTTCGGGAAACGGGATCTTCACTACCGCGAAGTATCCGGACTGGACACCAGCGGATATCTGCGTTATGTGGAGGAGATGAAGACCAGCCTGCGTGAAAATCTCGAATCCGCCACATGGGTGAACACATGGAAATCCTATTACCGGACCTTTTTCCGCCCAAATGCCCGGATCTTCGATTCGGAACTGAACCATCTGATCATCGAACTCTGCCCCTGGTTTGCCTCCTATCTGCAGAATATCCACAGCATCTGCAGTCTGCTCTATCAGTGGCTCCACACCTCAGGCGGCAGCGCGCTCATGGATATGCTCACTGCTTCCCTGAACGGATATATGAATCTGGAACACTGCCACCACGGCGAACTGGAGGCCATGGTCAGCTTTCGAAATGATTTTCCGTTCCGGGTGTAATCCCGGACAATTTATAAAACGAACTGTTGAAAAACATTAAATACAATATGCCGCATATAACGGAACTGATTTTACGCCTGCTGCCATTCCAAAATTCCTTGTTGAGATCCTTATGCTGTATATCGGATCATATTTTTCTTTATAAACCATCAGGCTTTTTGCTCTTACATGATCGCCGGCTTTACACTCTACGGGTATTACGTGATCATCTCTGATGATCAGAAAATCCACCTCCGCTTTCCCGTCCGACTCCCAGTAGAATAATTCATGTCCGTTTGCCTTCAGCGCACAGGCCACGTAATTCTCTGCAAAGATGCCTCTAAACCGTTCAGACTCACTGCTCATCAGTCGTTCCAGGGTCATCCTTATTCTCGCCGACATAATTCCTGTGTCACTGTAATATAACTTGAATGCCGACAGATCCTGAAACGCAGCAGGTGGCATAAATCCCTGCGTACACCTGGTACATTTATTCACGATTCCGGCTCGGATCAGCCAGTCAATCGAATCACCATACTGTGAGGATCTTGCCCCGCTCTTTATCAGCTTATACTGAAATTTTTTCGAATCTCTGGCAAGCTGGGAAGGCAGGGAATCATATGCGGCAAATATTTTTACAGTCTCATCAGAAGCTGCATATTTTGTCATATCCGCAATATAAGAATCCAACAGCATCTGGCGTATCTCTTCCTGAGATAAGGTGGCCTGCCCGGCAATTTCCGCCTGAACCGCAGCAGGCATTCCACCCACAATACAGTAATTGTAATACTCCGCCAAAGCCTCCTGATGCAGGTTCTGTGCCATCACCTGATCTTTCTCAAAATGTTCACGGATAACATCTGCCAGAAGTTCTTTCCCTCTTGCCCACAGATATTCTTCAAAATCCATCGGATACATAGTCAGCATTCGTACCTTTCCAACAGGAAAAGAGTAGGTGGACCTGTTCAGGGCTATTCCCAGCAGACTCCCTGCAGCTATCACATGATATTCCGGTGATTCTTCAGCAAAATATTTTAATGATGTCAGAGCTCTTTCGCACATCTGAACTTCGTCAAAAATAATCAAAGTTTCATCCGGAATAATTTCTGTATGAAAATATTTTTCCAGAAGCCGTACAATCGAATCAGCATGAATATCCGATTGAAAGAAGTCCCCAATCGTTCTGTCCGCTTCAAAATTTATATAAACAGTATTTTTAAACGCCTGGCTGCCCAGTTCATGCATTGCATACGTTTTTCCCACCTGACGGGCTCCATATAAAAGCATTGGCATCCGATTTTTCGTTTCGTATCTCCATTCCAGCAGTTTTTCCATTATTTTACGTTTCATCAATTTTCACCTCCCAGTTACATTTTAGTCTCATATCCGGTTTACGTCAATATTAATGTTTATTTTTACATTTTTTCAAACATTTTATTGATATATTTTACATTTATTTTCATTAATTCAAACAAAAACAAGAAAAAGGCGCGCCTCACAGGGAACTTTCGCAGCCCTGTTTGACACGCCTTTCTCCGGTTGTCTTCTGTGATGTTTTATATTGATACACAATGGGTGAAACTGATTATTTCATCATGTTTCCGTATTTGTACATGTTGTAGATGCTGACATTTCCGTTCATCATTGCCATTCCAAGAGCGATTGACTTCGCGTTCTCTCCGAAATATCTGCTGAATCTCTCTGCCAGTGAAACTTTCTCTTCTCTCTTTGCATATCCGTTTGTTCTATTTATAGCAACTGTACTCATAATCTGTCTCTCCTTTTTTCTAACAAGCTGTTTTCTGTTTACACGCATATAATAGCTCAGTTTTTGACTTGAGAACAGTCGTTTTTTTGACTTGTTTTAAGTCGATATTGACTTTTTATCTTTTTTTCGATATATTCATGGCAAAGAGAACGAAAGGAGAAACACCATGGCAGACCTCAGCTATGAGACCTATCGCAAAGTAGATACAGACGACATATACGTATCCTATTCCACAGCTCCCGGAGGCTATCACCCCCTCCACTGGCACGAAGAAATCGAGCTTTTGTACCAGTTAAACGGGAAATCCGACATTCAGATCGACAACCGGAAACACCAGATCCGCAACAAGCTCCTCACGGTCATCAACTCCCGTCAGGTACACAGTATCTATACGTACAGTGATACTTCCATGTTTATCTGCGTCCATATCTCGAAGCGGTTCATAGTAAAATATATGCCGGATATTGTCCTGTGCCGGATCAACTGTATTCCGGACGAAATCCCGGACAGCCTGTTTCCCGAATATCTGAGCGTCTGCAGGAAGATGGAAGAACTCCTCCGTCTGTACATGGCGGACGCCGCCGCGTACCCGCTGGAATCCGATGGAATCATCCTGCAGGTTCTGGCTCATCTGATCCGCTCTTTTTCCGCCAAATCCGCTCCCGCGGAACTTGACCTGGCGTCCGCGGACAGAGCCACCTTCAACCGGCTCCGGGAGATCATCACCTATGTGGACGAACATTTCCGGGAGCCCATATCCCTGCAGGACGCCGCCGGCCACCTGGGACTGGGCAGGGAATACTTCTGCCGTTTTTTCAAGAAAAATATGGGAATATCCTTTCTGAAGTTTTTAAACGAAGTGCGCATCTCCCATGTCTATCAGGATCTGGTACAGACCGACGCTCCCATTGCGGAGATCGCGGAGCGAAACGGCTTCCACAATCAGAAGCTGTTCAACCGTATCTTCCGGGAGATCTACGGATGTACCCCCTCCGCCGTGCGGAAAGGCTCGCAGGGCTGACGCCGGTTCCAGGCAGAAGATATCGTCCGCTTTTCTCCGCCCTGCATCAGAAACGGTTCCATTCCGGGCAGAACCACCTCCGCCGAGGTGTTGGGCGGTACCGCAATCGTATAGCTGACCTCCCCGTCCTTTTTCTCCCACCTGCAGGATACTTCTCCGTACACACTCCGGTACACGGCGCCCGCGTGTGTGAAATGTCCTCCCGGCTGCGGGCAGATCCGGAAATGGTTCTCCCCGTCCATCCGGATGCCGCACATGGTGTCAAAGAGCCACGCGCAGACCGCACCCTTTGAGTAATGATTCAGAGAGGCAATTCCTTTCTGAGACTCCGTCCCCTCCCAAGACTCCCACACAGTTGTCGCGCCATGGGCAGGCATGAAGAGCCAGCCCGGCATCTCTTCGTTTTCCAGGAGACGGTACGCAGCCTCGATATCGATCTTTGCGAGCACATCCAGAATCAGAGGTGTGGACAAAAATCCGGTGCCCAGTCTCCAGCCGTAGTTTTCCAGTGCCCGGATCAGCCGTTTTCTGGCATATTTCTCTCCCTCAGGATCCAGAAGTTTCATATAGAGCGGGCGCACCAGCATGGCCTGCCGGTCCGTATCCAGGGTGAATTCCGGCAGCCGCCGGATCGCCTGGTAGGATCTGCGGATCTTCCCCGCATTCTCCCGAAACTCCTCCGCGTCTTTCTCATGTCCCAGTGTCTCCGCGATCTCTGCCATATGTTCCATGATAAAACAGGTATAGGCAGTGGAAACTTCCGGGTGGGGCAGAACCATGTCCGTCCAACTGTTGGGCCACACATCCTCCGGCTCCGCCCATTCGCCATAGGACTGTCCTGCATTGACCGCATACCTGCGTTCCTCCCCTTTCAGTCTCAGAGGCCTGGACAGAAGCGTATGCTTCCCGCATCGCCTCATCATAAAGTCAGCGTAGCGCTTCATTCCATCATAATACTGCTCCAGAATGGACGTATCGTTGTATTTTTTCCAGAAGCGGTACGGGATCAGCACTCCGGCGTCCGCCCAGCCCACAGAACCATTCATTGTATCCATATAGAAATCCACGCCGCCCTCGGGCACGATCTGCGGAAGACATCCGTCCTTTCTCTGCCAGTCGTACATGTCTCTTACGTATTTTCTGGAAAACGCGGCATAGTCCAGCAGGTAAGACGCCGTATCGAAAAAAATCTGGGCGTCCCCTGTCCAGCCATGCCGTTCCCTCGTCGGGCAGTCCGTAGGGATATCCAGGGAATTGCTCTTTGCGGACCAGAGCGTGTTCTTTACGAACTGATCCAGCAGGGGACTGGAACTCTCGAAAAAACCAGTCTGTTCCATGTCGGAATACACTGCCACGGCAGTAAATTCCGCGTCCTCCAGCGGCATCTTCGCATCCGCTTCACAGTACCGGAAGCCGAACACTGCAAACTTTGTCTTATAGCGGTTCTCCCCTTCCCTGCAGGTATACTCGATCTTCTGAAGGGGCGTTGTCTTCTTTTTGCTGCTGCACTGAATGTTTTTCTGAGTCAGCTCCCCGTTTTCATCCAGCATCTCCCCGAACCGCAGGACCAGTTTTTCTCCTCTGTGGGCCGTAATCCGGAAACTGATATATCCCGCCATGTTCTGCCCGAAGTCCAGAAGGGTCTTGCCGGACGGCGTGACGGTGCGCACCGGAGCAGAATGTTCATGCTCCGTCACAGGCACATTGTCGGAAGCAGTGGGGATCACACTGCAGGATGTCTCCTTCGCCCGACCGGAACAGGAGGGCACTCTCTCCGCCTCTACGATCTCCCCGTCCTTGTTATCCGCGAACCGGATCGGACCGTCATCGGACCAGCCCCAGCTTCCGTCCGTTCCGATGGTCCGTACCTTCCCGCTCTCGTCCGTAATCTCCAACTGAACGAGAAGCTTTGTCTCCGTTCCATACTGATTGACCAGCCCCCAGGCACCGGTGCTACCCCGGTACCAGCCGTCCGCCAGCTGGAAGTCAAGCACATTCTCTCCTTCCCGCAGAAGTTCTGTCACATCATATGCCTGATACTGAATCCGCCGTTTGTAATCCGTCACCCCGGGCGCCAGGATATAAGTTCCGATCCGTTTCCCGTTCAGCTGCCCCTCATAGACGCCGCACGCCGTGGCGTAGAGCCGCGCCCGCAGAACCTTCCCGCAGGAAAAGGATTTCCGGAAGCAGTCCACGGGATACCGTTTCTTCTTCTCCACCCGGTAGTCCCCTGTGATCCACTTCGCGCTCCAGTCTTCCGGCTTCAGAAGCCCCATCTCATACCAGGCAGGTTCCGACCACTCTCCCGCCTCATCATTCTCATCCCACAGCCGCACCCGCCAGTCGATTCTTCTCCTGGACTCCGCTTTTGCGGGGCAGGGGATTCCGGTCATCCCTGACGACTCCACTTTGCCGCTGTCCCACAGAAGTTCCCCGTCACAGCGCGCCTCGATCCGGTAAGCGGTCTGTCTGGTCCCGCCTTCACAGTTCCACATGAGCCGCGGATTTTCAATATCAAGCCCCAACGGGTTCGCAAGATATTCACATTTCAGTCTGACCGCTCTCATTTTCCGTATTCCTCCAGTTCTCTTTGTATTTTCATCCGGTAAGCGGCTCCCCGCTCACGCTCTTTCTCCCACCGCGGATCCGTATCCGGTCTGCCGGTGTCGGACTCTTTCCGTTCAGGAACCGCTTCCGCAGAGTCCGCATTTTCACGGCCATGATCTTTCTCCCGGAATGCCGCGATCTCCTTCTGCTTGCGCTCCACGGTTTTCTCCACATTCAGAAAGACAAGCAGAACGGCAAGCACGATTCCTGTTATCGCTTCCAGTCCCACAAATGAAAATGTGATCACGTTCTGCACCGCCGGCGACTGAACCGCGGCCACCGTATTTCCTGCCGCGTCAACGACCGGAGCTTTATATCCCGCGCCTGCCAGCATCCAGTTGAACACACCGGTACAGATCCCCACCATGGCAACGGAAATGGTATTGTAGATGGACATAGCCGTACCATCGCACCGGATACCGCTCTTCCACTCCACATGATCCAGAACGTCCGCGAACAGCGCCATGAATACGTAAGAGCAAGGCAGTCCGCCGATATTTTTTATAAACTGTCCGGTCAGCACCACAGGCATACTTGTGGGGAACATCCAGCACACAGCGCTTCCCAGCGCATACAGAATAAATCCGCACAGAGTCACATTCCTTTTTCCGAACTTCCGTGCCAGCGGCCACACGGCGAAGATACCGATTCCCATGGGGATTCCGCCGATCACGGAGATCATCGTCTGAGTAATTCCGTCATTGTATGTACCAAGCACGTAATTGCAGTAGTAGACAAGGCCCAGATTCTTCAGGCTGGATCCGAAAGTATAGATCAAAAAATACATATAGATCAGAAGCATGTACCGGTCCGTCAGCACGATCTTAAGCTGCAGGAGGAAGGGCACTTTCTGTTCGTCATCGGAAGCGGATTCTTCCGTAACTCTTTCTTTTGTAAAATAGTATTCCATCAGCGTCATAGGCAGCGCCAGTATCGACAGAACACTCATGACAAGAATCCATTTTTCCTTATTCACTCCCAGCATGGGCATAACCACCATGGGGAATACCAGCGCAACCAGAATCCCGGACATCATGATCGTGGAAATCTGATTAAACACGGACAGGCCGCCCCTCTGCTGGGTATCCCTGGTGGACAGAGGCACCATCAGATTATGACTCATGTTATAAATTGTATAAGCAATGGAATAAAACAGGTTGTAGGATAACATCACCCATATCACCTGTACGGTCTCGTTCCCCGACGGAACGGTAAACAGCAGAATTCCCGTTACCGCCAGCATGGGCGCGGACAGAAGAATCCACGGACGGGCCTTGCCCTGCCGGGTTCTCGTCCGGTCGATGATATACCCCATCAGAATATTTGTCACCGCATCGATCACTTTTGATATCACCGGAAATATGGTCAGGAAAAGCCCTCCCCACACTCCGGTCAGATTCAGCACATCCGTATAATAGACATTCAGATAGGTTGCCAGAACCGCGTTGAGCAGCAGCGCTCCGCAGGGCCCCAGCAGATATCCCAGCCATTTTTCTTTCCGCGTCACCTCCGCCGAGCGGACACAGCTCTCAAAACATCTCTTCTCCATTAATTTCGAACGGATCATATCTTCTCCTCACTTTCTTTCGGCAGCTTCGGCACTTTTACCGGACTTAAGAAACAGCGGATTCCCCGGATCACATGGCCGTTCGCAAGTTCCCGGAAACCGCAGGCAAAATGATACGGCATGGATCTTCCCGCGGACATGGACATGGTGATCAGGGAGTTGGACTCCAGGATCCTCCGCAGGAAAATGGCGCCTTTCACTTTATTATCTTTCTCCGTTCCCTCGGGCAGGGCACGGGCCTCTTTCATCTGCTTATCCGCCACATTTAAAACCGCACGGAACAGGACTCGCCCCAGGAAAGACTGGTTCAGATCCGTGAACCGGGATTCCAGTGTCACGGGATACCGGGGCGGAAGGGGCGGGATTGAAGCTCCGCTCATACGCACAAAATCCGCGTCACTGATCCCATATCCTGCGCTGCCGGCATAAATCCTTTCTGTCTGGTCATCATAAGGAGAGCCCACGCTTTCCCCTTTCAGCATAACCTTCCGCGAGAGCCGGACTGTGGCGCAGTCCGAACAGAACTGAAACTCATACGCTCCCGGCTCCAGCACCCATCGCCTCTGTCCGGTATGAAAATATTTCAGCCGTTCTTTTGAAACCTCGATTCTCACTTTCCGGCTCTCGCCCGCCTTCAGATATATTTTCCGGAATCCTCTCAGCTCCTTCTCCGGCTTAAAGACACCGGAGCGGGGCGCTTTCACATAGAGCTGCACCACTTCCGCGCCGCTTCGCTTCCCGGTATTTGTCACTTCACACTCCGCCCAGACCCCATCCTCTGTCTGTCCCGTCTGTATATCGGAATACTGAAACACCGTGTAGGACAGACCATAGCCGAAAGGAAAACGGACCTTTCTGCCCGCGGTCAGATAACAGCGGTACCCTACAAAGACGCTTTCCTTATAAACTTCCTGAATGCCTTTTCCAAATGTATCCGCACAGGGCACATCTTCATAAGACAACGGCCATGTCTCCGCCAGACGTCCGGCAGGGTCCGCGTTCCCGTACAGAAGATTTGCCGCTGCGGTTCCGCCGTTCTGTCCCGGCAGGAACATATGTAAAACGGCATCCACCTCATCGAAAAACGGAAGCTCCACAACGGATCCGCCGAACAGGACAACCACGATCTTCTTCCCGGTCCGTGCCAGGGCGTGAATCAGTTCCACCTGATTCTCAGGAAGACGCATATTCTCCCTGTCGCATCCTTCGCTTTCCACATAATCCGTCAGCCCGGCAAATACCAGAATTGTGTCGTACTCCTTCGCCCTCCTGACAGCCGCGGCTGCCAGCTCCGGGTCCGGTTCCGTCCGGTTCTCCGCATATCCTTTCACAAATTCATATGGAAACTTTCCCGCTTTAAAGGCATCCGCCGGCGTAGTCACACGGGTCGGGCAGATCATGGAACTTCCCGCCCCCTGATAACGCATCTTCTCAAACAGCTCTCCTGTGACAAGCACTTTTTTATCCGGATCAAGCGGAAGGATACCGTCATTTTTCATCAGTACGGCAGAGTCCTCCGCAATCCGCGCCGCCAGTTCATGGTGCGCTTCCCAGTCCACCGGAATATCTTTCCGCTCCGATGCGGGATACCGCGCTCCCAGCCGCAGCACATTTTCCACAGCTTTGTCCAGATCCTCCATGGAAAGGGTGCCATCCTCAATGCTGTCCAGAATCTGTCTCCTGCAGACCGCCGTATCACCCGGCATCTCCAGATCCAGCCCTGCCTTCAGACTTTTCACCCGGTCATGCATGGCGCCCCAGTCCGTCATAACCGCTCCGTCAAATCCCCACTCTTCCCTGAGCACATCCGTCAGAAGCCAGCGGTTTTCCGAACAGTATGTCCCGTTAATCCGGTTGTAAGCGCACATCATTGCCGCCGGATGAGCCTCCTTTACAGTCATCTCAAAAGGTTTCAGGTAGATCTCCCTCGCCGCCCGTTCATCCGCAATGCTGTCTCCCATAAACCGGTAATTCTCACTGTTATTCAGCGCAAAGTGCTTTACACAGGCTCCCACACCTTCCTTCTGCAGTCCCTGCACCTGCGCGGCCGCCATTTTCCCCGCCAGAAGGGGATCTTCGGAATAATATTCAAAATTCCGCCCGCACAGAGGATTTCGCTTGATATTCACACCAGGGCCCAGAAGGACATTCACACCATAATGCCTGCACTCTTCTCCGATAGCTTCTCCCATTTTCCTGGCATTCTCCGGGTTCCAGGAAGAAGCGGTGCACACCGCCGTGGGAAAGGCTGTGGCCGGTTCGCTCCGAGCGATCCCGTTGTCCTGCTCCCCGGTCTGTTTACGCAGCCCGTGAGGCCCGTCCGCCATGCACAGCGCCGGGATCTCCAGACGCGGAACAGGATTCGTATACATAAAATCCGTGCCGGATACAACCGCCGCTTTCTCTTCCACCGTCATCCTGCCGATGATCTCCGAAATATTCATACATATTCTCCTCCCTGTCTTCCACTTATAAAAATCGTAACATACCTCCACGGGCTTTTCTTGTATTATTGTAAGTATTTTTATATAATTGTAATCAGTTAACAAAGGAGGTTTTCAGGATGAAAGATAAGCATCCGGATCTGGAATATATCTGTACCAAAATCGGCAGTCTGTGCGGCATTCCCATCCGGCTGTATGAAGACGGAAAACTGAAATTCTGTTATTCCACTGTATATCTTCCCGCTGATCCCATCCGGCTGTATCTGGAACAGATTTTAAATATCCGGTCAAATACCGGCTACTTCGTCACGCAGCATTTCCACTATTACGGAATCGTCAATTCCGGGAAGACAGCAATCATCATCGGCCCTGCCAGACAGGTTCCCGCAGACACACAGGAACTCCGCGAGCTGGCCTTCCGCTCCGACATCCCGCCGGAGGATACGGATGCATTTGTCGCCGGAATGAAAGAAATCGTCCCCATGCCGCTGGAGAGCATAATGCAGGTGCTTCTGTCCGTAAATTATTTCCTGAACTGCGAGAAACTGGAACTGAAAGATCTGGCAATCCGGGAGGAAGAACAGACGGAACTCTCCGCCGTACTCGGGCGGGAACAGGCGGAACAGAAATATGACACAGATCTCCTTGATTCTCAGGGCGTTCACAATAACTATACCATTGAATGCACCCTGATGGACCTGATTCAAAAGGGAGACTGCGCCGCCCTTGACGACTGGCTTCAGCACGCTCCCGCCGTGCGCTCCGGCGTTCTGGCGCGGGAACAGCTCCGGCAGGTAAAAAATACCTTCATTGTCACCGCAACACTCGCCTCACGGGCCGCGATCCGGGGCGGCCTGGACGCGGACGACGCATTTTCCTTAAGCGACGCCTATATCCAGAAATGCGAACTGCTTCAGACACCCGACCGGATCATGAACCTGCAGTACCATATGATTCAGGATTTCACGGAGCAGGTGGCGCTTCTGCACACCCATGGAAATCACTCCCCGCTTACGGCTGCAGTGGCAAACTATGTGCGAAACCATCTCTCCGAACCCGTTTCCACGGAAAAGCTGGCCCGGGATCTCCACTTCAGCCGCCCCTGGCTTTCGAAAAAATTTCATGAAGAAGCCGGGACAGCTCTGACGGATTTTATTCTGGCCAGAAAAATAGAAGAAGCGCAGCGGCTCCTCAGATATACGGACAAGTCGCTGAAAGATATCGGGTTTTATCTGGGATTCTCTTCCCAGAGCCATTTCTCCAGAGTGTTTAAAAAATATGCAGGGAAGACGCCGGGAGAATACCGGAGAATGGGGGAGGTGTGAATACAGCTATTTTGTTCATTAACAACTGATTTCAAAATAGCCGAAACCAGAGGGGATTATCAGAACGTATTTCTGAGGAGATGGAGATGCGTACGGGTTCCGCTCCAGGAAATAAGTGCAGCTAAAAGTTCCGGGGGCGGACTAAATGCAAAGACTGACAGCGGAGAACTCGCTTACGCTCAGACAACTCCGCCGTCAGCCTTAACGTCCGCCCCCGGAACTTTAAGATGCACTAAATTTCCCTCCGAAGTCACCCTCCCACATCTCCATCCCCGCAGAAAAGGTATTGAAATGGGGCGGATTTCGTAATCTTTCAAATGGGAAGTAAATGAATAAACAGCTGTAAGAAAACAAGGCGCGGCCGGTAGGTACTACAGATTTCAGTAGTCTTCAGCCGCGCCGTTTCTTCTTTTTACAGCCTGTTTGGTTGATTGACGGGAAGGTTTCTGGTGGAAACAACAGCCGCCGATGCGTTTTCCCGATCGGATGAACCAGTTCAAAAACAGGGGACTGCGTGAGCCATGCGTTGGAGCAGGAACGGATGAGAATCCTTCGTTCTGAATGTTAAAGACCGTAAAATGCGAGTGCCTCTGCACGACCATTTTGCGGTCTTGTTAC
>CALWBC010000179.1 GCA_944375755.1 uncultured Mediterraneibacter sp.
TCCAAGTTGATTTTTAAATTCCTGGCTCGGGAACGTTGTAAAATCCCACGTAATTGTATACAGAGAGTCATCATTCATATAATTCATCATATCCTGCACAAGCGGATTATCTGGTCTTTCGTCCTCCCCAAACGTAGAGAATGGCGGTATCATTCCAAGAATCCCATTACAGTACGCTTTTCCGCTGTCACTGTTAAACAGCCATTCAAGGAACTCCAGAGATGCTTCCTGATCCGCTTCAGAAACCTGACTGTTTACACAAATATAATTTTCCGTTCCAATACACAGTCCCTGATCTTCCTCTCCATCTACTCCTGTATAAATTGGAAGAAACTTAATATCTTCTTCATTTACCACATTTCCGTCCAGGTCATAAATCATTGCCCATCCCCAGTTTCCATTCTGAATCATAGCAACATTTCCCATGGCGAATTCTGCCATAGATTCCTCGACGTTTTTAGCACCAACCATAGTCGGTTCCGTACATGAATTATTCAGATAAAGATCAAAAATATTTTTAAAATTTTCATTATATGTAAACTTGATTTCCTCCAGATTATCTACTCCATCATCTCTGTATTCATAGTAAATCGGGATATTCATAAGATGAGTCTGCCAGCGCCAATCTTCTCCAGGAGCAAATGAGGTTGACCCAAAAACCCCCTGAATTCCAAGTTCGTCTCTGTGCTTTGTCATATCTTCCACTACTGCTTTGAGCATGTCGAAATTTTTGATCTCTTTTGTATCTGAAATATCAACCGCTTTATCCGAAAGCGCAAAATACTTCTGCATAATTGCGTCGTTATAGATTATTCCATATCCTTCTACCGCGTACGGTATACCATATACGCCTTCTCCATCTGTAATCGCCATATCTTTATCAGTCAGCCATTCATAAATCTGAGAATCTTTCAGATCAGCGCAGTAATCTTTCCATGTCTGATAGCCTATCGGCCCGTTAATATTGAAGAGCGTAGGCTTTTCTTTTTTGGAAAGCTCGGATTTTAACGTCTGTTCATATGTACCGCTTCCTGCTGTAACCACTTTCATATCAATTCCGGTTTCCTCTGTAAAGGTTTCTGCTACCTCTTCCCACTCAGCAGAAAGTTCAGATTTAAAATTCAAAAAATATACGGATCCGTTCTCTGTATCTCCGCCAGAATTGCTACCATTCCCGCCTGCTCCGCATCCTGCAAGAGCCAGCAGTGACATTGATGCCGCAATACCAGCGGCAATGAACTTTTTCGCTTTCATAATTTTCCTCCTATTTTTCATAATGACCAGGAATTCCCACACTGTCCCGGATCTGCAGCAAATATTCATTTTCTTTTTCATCACATGGTCTCTCGATTCCATCTTCCAGATACAGCATGCCACTTATAATACATTTTGCCTGATATTCTACCGGCTGGCTGATCGTGGACAAAGAAGGAGTTACACGTTCCGCAAACGGGATACCATCAAACGAAAGCACAGATACATCCTCCGGGATTCTATAACCATGTTTCATAAGCCAGAACATTACCTCTATCGCAACTTCATCACTATAACAAAACAGCGCTGTCGGCAGTTTTTGAGGTACAAATATCTTCTCCATCACAGAAATCACACTGTTTTTTTCACATTCTCCATGAAGACGGCCGATCAAGGACTTATCTTTGTCCAGTTTCAACTGACTTATAGCCCTTAAAAATCCCCGCTCCCTTGCAATTAGGAAACTATCCTCCACCTCGTCAACGCAAAAAATGCCTCCTATTCTTCTGTGTCCAAGTCGAGCGAGATAACGCACTGCTTCATAAACGGAACTTTCATTTTTCTCCATGATGTTTAAACGCATTTCCGGCGACTGCATATGGCACACTTTAATTCTGAAGTGCTCTCTTATATACGCTTCCTCTTCCCGTGAAACCAGAAAAAGGCTAAAACAGACTTCGATTCCCCGAATTTCCAGGTCTCTTAATACTTCTAGTTTCTCCTCAAATCCAGAATTGCAATAACGGATAATGCACCCATACCCCATTTGACATGCAAACTCATTCAGATACCGAAACAGCAGAAGCTGATACTGATTGATATAGTTTGTCATTATAAAGCCGAGCAGCCTTGACTTCTTACCCGCCAGATAACGCGCGTGAACGCTCGGATTATAATTGTACTTTTTAATCGTATCTATCACTCTTTTCTGCAGTTTTTCGCTAACTGGTTTGGATCGGTTCATCACACGGGAAACAGTAGCAATCGAACACCCGCTCTTTTCCGCGATAAATTTAATATCTATATTTGCCATATTTAAAATTCCTCCGGAAGAATTTTATATGTTTATTTTACGGGAAAACGTTTTCATTTCAATTATGAAATAGTTACAAAATTAGCCCCAGCAGTTCCTATCATATCTGCCGGGGCTGTCTTCTCATTTCTTGTTTCTTACTATTTTCTTTCGACTGACAGCTTTCTCATTCCTTCCTTTTTCATCAATCGTTCTGCCAACTCTTTTCCAGCTTTATACGCATCCCTTATGTCTATACTGGCGACAATACAACCCGTCAAATATTCCCCGCCCGCTTCATCATAATACAGTCCTGTCAGTTTCATTTCATTTCCCCAAACCTGCGCGTGAGCCGCTGACGGCGAAGTACATCCCCCGCCCACAGTCCGGATAAACGCGCGTTCTGCCATCGCAGCCACACGGCTTTCCGCGTCATCCACGCAGGAAATCCATTCATAGTCTTCCCCGCGCCTGCCCTGTACTGCCAGAATTCCCTGACCTGCTGCCGGTATCATCTCCTCTACGGAAAAATACTGTCCGATTGTCTGTTCCATCCCGAGACGTTTCAGACCTGCCGCGGCAAGAAGAGTTCCGTCATAGCCTTCCTCTGCCAGCTTGCGCATTCTGGTCTGAACATTCCCGCGGATTCCCCGGAACGTATATTTCGGGCAGAGTTTCTTAAGCTGCAGTTCCCGTCTCCGGCTGGATGTACCGATCACCGCATTTTCCGGAAGTGACTCCAGTCCTTCACGGAAAATCATCACATCTCTGGGATCTTCCCTCTTTCCGAATGCCAGAAGGGGCAGATCCGGATTGAGCTCCATTGGAACATCCTTCAGACTGTGTACCGCAAGATCGATCCGGCCGTCAAGGAGAGCCCGGTCCAGTTCTTTTACAAAAAGCCCCTTTCCCCCGATGGCAGCCAGGCTTTTGTCCAGAATCCTGTCTCCCGTCGTCTTCATCGTGATAATCCGTACATCCAGCTCCGGATGTACCTCTCTGATCCTGTCGCGGATCAGCTCCGCCTGCCTCACGGCAAGCACACTGTCTCTGCTTCCGATTCGGATTACAGACTGCATGGCGCATCATTTCCTTTCTCTATGATTCTGTATACAGCGTCCATATCAAGGCTTGCCCTGACAATATCCGCCAGAGCGTCATACTGTTCTTCCTTATACGTTTTCCAGTCACGGACCTGCACCGCATCCGCAGCGTATCCTTTTCTCTCCAGCAAAGCGCTGAGGAATCCGCCTGCCGCCTGGGGATGATCGAAGATCCCGTGTACATAGCATCCGTAAACATTCCCGTGACATGCTCCATCCATCCGGACTGACGGCTCTGTTCCCGGAACTTCCGTATCCTCTTTCAGGGAAAGAAGCCGTTTTGCCTCTTCCGTCACTTCTGTCCGTCCCATATGGATCTCATAACCTTCATACTCCGCCCCCGACATCTTCGCAAGAGCGCCACCCGGGTGAAGGAAGGTTCCGTGAACTCTTGTTCTTCTCTTTTCCTGTTCGAATACGGTCCGCACAGGAAGGAGCCCCATACCCTTTACGGTTCCCTTTCTCTCCGTTCCTTCCGGGTCCCGGATCTCCTCACCAAGCATCTGATAGCCGCCGCAGATACCGAATACAATACCGTCCCGCGCCGCATGCTGGAGGATGGCCGCTTCCAGACCGCACTGTCTCAGCCAGAGCAGATCCTGTATGGTATTCTTGCTTCCGGGAAGTATGACCGCGTCAGGTCTCCCCAGTTCTGCCGGAGCGTCCACATATCTCACATTGATTCCATCCACAGCCTCCAGAGGCGCGAAATCCGTAAAATTGGAAATCCTCGGCAGGCGGATTACCGCCACATCTACAATCCCGGTCTGATTCCGGTTTTTAAACCGTTCCGTCAGACTGTCCTCATCATCAATGTCAAGATAGAAATAGGGGACGACTCCCAGCACCGGAATCTTTGTCAGGTCCTCCAGCATGGTAAGTCCCGGCTTCAGTATGGAGACATCACCGCGGAATTTGTTGATAACGGTTCCCTTGATCCGTCTTCGTTCCTTTTCTTCCAGGAGTATCACGGTTCCGGCGATCTGCGCGAAGACGCCGCCCCGGTCGATATCTCCGGCCAGCAGCACCGGAGCGTCCACCAGCTCTGCCAGTCCCATATTAACGATGTCATCCTGTTTCAGATTGATCTCCGCAGGACTTCCTGCTCCCTCGATCACCACCACGTCGAAGCGGTCTGCCAGATCATGATAAGCTTCCAGAATAGCGGGAACATATTCCTTCTTATGCCGGTAATATTCCACCGCAGCCATTACTCCCACCGGTTTTCCGTTTACAATCACCTGCGACCCGGTATCATTCGTCGGCTTGAGCAGAATCGGGTTCATCACTGCTTCCGGCTCGATCCCGGCCGCTTCCGCCTGCATGACCTGGGCTCTTCCCATTTCAAGCCCGTCTTTTGTAATAAAAGAATTCAGGGCCATATTCTGAGATTTAAAAGGAGCCACCCGATATCCGTCCTGCCTCAGGACACGGCACAGTCCTCCTGCAAGAACACTTTTCCCCACATTAGACATAGTGCCCTGAATCATAATTGAACCGTTCATCTGTCATCCTCCTTTTTCTTCTTCAGCACATCTTCCAGCGCGCATATCAGCCGCATATTCTCCTCGTGGCTTCTGACCGCAGTCCGGAACCATCCTCTCCCAAGTCCCCGGTAATCCGAACAGTCCCGGATCAGAATCCCCCGGTTTTTCAGTTGAGTGAAGAGATCTGTCTCACTGTAGAAAAGAATGAAATTTGCATCAGAAGAAATATATTTGATTCTCATTTCACTGAATTTCGTCTCTATATACTCCCGTTCCTCACAGACCATCTTTCGTGCCTTTTCCGTGTATTCTTTCTCATCCAGAGCCGCCATCCCTGCCTCCTGGGCAGGAAGCGATACACTCCATGGCTGACGCATCCGCTCCATCCGCTCCAGAAGCGCCCCGTCCGAACTGATTCCATATCCCAGCCTCAGCCCGGGCATGGCGTAAATCTTCGTAAACGCACGCAGCACAAACAGACTGGGAAATTTTTCTGTCTGTTCCGTCATGGAAATTTCCCCGGCATCGGGAAGAAAATCAATAAAACACTCATCCAGCACGAAACGGATCTTCTTCTCCTGGCATTTTTCCACAATCTTCATAAGCAGCTCTCCCGGGATCTTCCTTCCGGAAGGGTTGGACGGAGAACATAAAAAAAGAAGATCCGGAACCGTATCCAGCCTTTCCAGGATGCTCTCATCAGCGATAAATCCGTTTTCCACTGACGTATCCGCATATTCGATCTGACATCCTACCGTAGAAAGCGCCTGCTCATATTCGGAAAAAGCCGGCACAGGCAGAAGCGCCCGTTTTGGCTTCTCTGCAAGAACCAGAGTATAGATCAGCTCTGCCGCGCCATTCCCAAAGATCAGGCGTTCTCCCGGAATTCCCAGTTTTCCGGCCAGTTTTTTCCTCAGTCTCCGGCATCTGCTGTCCGGGTACGCTGCAGCCTGTTCCACCCCTTTCTTCGCCGCCTCCAGCACGGCCGCCGGTGGGCCGAGGGGATTCAGGTTCACCGAAAAATCCAGCATATTTTCATAAGTATATATGTCGCCGCCATGTGTATATTTCATGCTTTCTTTCTCCTTCTGTCTTACTCTGCCGTTCTGCTTTTTGTCCGGATTGTTTTCACATTCTGTCCCCGCTGCCTGACTTCTATCTCACTGCCAGATACCAGGCCAGCTTCACCGCCCCGAACAGAACCAGTACAAGAACAGATGTCACATACATCAGCCGGTTCGCTCTCCTGATATCTTCCGGCTCGATGGAACGCAGCGCATCTCCCAGATACTCTTTCTTATGGAGCTTTCCAAAATACACAGCGTCTCCTGCAAGTCTCACGCCCAGAGCTCCGGCGCAGACTGACTCTGTCTGTGCGGAATTGGGGCTGGCATGTTTTCTCCGGTCTCTCCGGTAGATCCGCCAGGCGTTTCTTCCATTAAGTCCGGTCAGAAAAGCGGCTGTCGTCATGCACACCGCCGTAATCCGGGAAGGAAGATAATTGAATACATCATCCATCTTGGCCGGAATACAGCCAAGCTCCATATATCTGTCATTTTTATACCCGACCATGGAATCCATGGTATTGACTGCCTTGTACAGAAATCCCGCCGGTGCTCCGCCCAGGAGAAGAAAAAGAAGAGGCGCGGTCACGCCGTCGGATGTATTCTCCGCCACTGTCTCCACAGCCGCTTTCGTCACTCCTTCTTCGGTCAGATTCTCCGTGTCCCGCCCCACGATCATGGAAACAGCCAGTCTTGCCCCGGGAAGATCCTGATCCTTCAGTCTGTCATAAACCTTCATGCTCTCCGTGCACAGACTTCTTGCCGCCAGAATCTGATAACACCAGAAGGTCTCCAGCAGGAAACGAAGCGCCGGATGGATTCGCTGAAGCCCTGCAAGAATTCCCCAGGGAATCAGAAAAGAAAGTCCGGCAATGCAGATCCAGAGAACCCCGCCGGCCGCTGTTAAATGCTTTCCGCGAAACAGTTTCCGCAGTATACTCTCTCCGGCACTGATGCCTTTCCCGATCAGGCGGACCGGATGATACAGCCACACCGGATCTCCGAACAGAAAATCCAGGAAAAATCCAAGAGCGCACGCCGCAAGAGAAAGAATCATGGATTCTGTTATTTCCGTCATTTTGCTTTCAGTCCTTCGTACATTTTTTCAGTCACCGGTACGGCAACTCCAAGCCGTTTCCCTTCTCTTACAATATAACCGCTGAATGTCTCCACTTCCGCTTTTTTTCCCGCACGGATATCCCGCTGCAGAGAACTGGTCGCGTTGTCCGCCAGTTCAAAATAAAATCTGTGAATGATCGCATCCACATCTTTCTGATCCACATGAACACCTTTTGCCAGAGCCACCCGGAAGGCTTCATTTACAAGCGCTTCATATTCCCCCGCTTTGTCCTGATCGCTCCGAAGTTCCCCGATGGTATTATCGTAGTAAGCGCTCTCCGCGTTATAGGCACAGTTCAGGATGTATTTCTTCCAGATCGCTGCTTCTATATCATCCGCCACCTCATGATCAATATCCGCTTCCGACAAGATTTCAGATACTTCAGACACTTTTTTCTTTCCTATTTCATCCGCATTCTTGATTCCGATCCGCAGATTCGCAAAATCTCCCTGCTGAGTAATGGAGTAATCCCCGTTGGCAAAGGCCACAATATAGATCAGGGAATCCACCACAGTACCTTTTCCAAGAAGATTCCGGATGCGTTCTCCCGGATCCACGCCATTCATAACCGGTATGATAACCGTGTCATCTGTTACAGCCTTTTTCAGATCTTCACATACTTCCTCCAGGGAGTAGTTCTTCACGCAGATAAAAATGTAATCCTGCTCGCCGATCTCTGCCACCGGCACCACGCGCTCCGGATGAACAGTAATTTCTCCTTTATAATCGCTGTGGAGCACCAGCCCGTCCTTTAAGATGGACTCTTTTCTTCCCCCTCTTGCCCCCAGCGTGAGATGAGAACAGCATCTTCCCAGCATTGCCGCCAGGTAGCCGCCCACACCGCCGATTCCGACAACAGCGATCCGTTTATCCAATAACTGTTTCCGTTCCATTTTCTTTTCCTCTTTCTCTTTTATGTTAAAATACAATTTCCAGCCCGCACCGAAGCTGATGAACCTGATCTCCCAGTTCCTCACGAAGGATATCGTACCCTTCCTCTCCGGTGCAGTGACCGGTGTAAATTCTGATATTCCCCAGTCCGCCAAGCCGTGCAGCCAGATTTCTTACATACTCCGGACTTTTATTATACAGGTGAAATCCACCTAAAATGGCAAGAATCCCTTTCCCGGGAAAAGCTTCCATAACCTCACTGATAATGAGGTCAGCCCCGGCATGGGAACAGCTGCTGAAGATCACCAGTCCTTCCGGCAGCTCAAAGACCAGGCTCTGTTCGTGGGTGAAGCAGTCCGTAGTCCACTGATCGTCCACCTTCAGGTACATGGATTCCTGCTGCCCGGCTTTCATCAGGCGATCCGCCGATACGGTATGGGGAAGCAGCCAGATCCCGTCCCCAAGCCGGTATCTGCCCGACACGCGCACCAGACGGTCCGCAAATGTATCCAGGAATCCGCTGTGAATCCCGATATATTTGATCTTCCCGTCCGGTCTTTTATAGCAGTTTTCCCCGCAGGATTCTCTCAGATAAAGTTTCGCGTGATCGTTTTTCCTGAAAAATGTACTCATCCCGTCTGCATGGTCGTAATGTGCGTGTGAGAGCACCGCACAGTCCACCTGATCAAGTGGAATCCCCAGCTTTTCTGCATTCTCAGCGAACGCGCCCGATATGCCCCCTGCATCCAGAAGGATTCTCCGGTCGCCATATTCAATATAAAAGCTGAGTCCCCATTCGCCGGTCAGAGTGTCGTCGCCGATATTGTCAATCAGAACTGTTGTTTTCACTTTTCTGTCCTTTCCGCTGTCTTATTCACAGCTGCGGTAATAATCATCATGCTTTTATCCTTTCTTCCTGCTCTCAAAATAAAGGAAACTGTCAATTGAATCCAGTATATCCTCAAAATCCTCCCGGGGAGCCGCATCAATGTATGCCTCCAGCACTTCCCGCTCATTTTCCTTATATCTTCCGTAAAAAATATCGTACAGATTGTGTCCTCTCATATGGATCTTTATCTCTTCCATATGTTCTCTCACATCATCTTCCGACTCGATCCCATGTCCGAGCACTTCTGCGAGGCGCTGTCCGCTCCGCAGGCGGTAGAGATACTCCTTCCACTTTTCCAGGAAGATTCGATAAAATTCATCCTCAGAACTCAGGACGCCGATCTGCGTCATCACTTTCGGATCCAGAAAATAATTCTCAAAGGAATAGTACTTCAGAATCAGAACATTCTTCTCCGTCACCCTCGGAAGCCGGTCGATATCCTCCGCATTCCTTGCCGCATAATAGCTGCACAGCTGCCGCTTTAATTCTTCACTGTCCTTTCCGTCCCCGTCCCGGATCATCAGGAAATTATCTTTGATATAGATCTGATTCATATACTTCAGATTCGCGTAGGTCTTGATATTGGTACAGCTGTTCGTAGTAATGATGGCAATCCGTGACAGGTTGCCATCACTGTCAAATGTCTCGGAATAATATTTCCTGATCAGCAGCGGCAGTCTGCTCTTATCCTGCTTTCCTTCCACAATGAATACAAAGTTTACATTCATCAGATCGTTTGCCGAATATCCAAGGTCATCAAGCACCGCGCTTATGTCTGTCTTCTCCTTCACCTCAGGATATCCTTCTTCGTCCAGATACACCTGCCGGATCTGCCGGCTTGTAAAATTGGACAGAAGATTCGGAGAATGAGTGCAGAAGATCACCTGATTCTTTCTGGACAGCCGGTAGAGAATATCTCCGGATACTTTCTGAAGCTTCGGGTGAAGAAAAATCTCCGGGTCTTCCACCAGAATCAGATCCGCGTTCTTCCTGCCCTCTTCTTCGTATGCCTCCAGAAGAGAGAGCATGTAAATGCTTCTCATCCCCTTTCCCATACTTCCCAGCGGCCATTTCCCCTGACCGCCGTTCTTCTCTATCTCCGTGCGTACCGCCAGTGTCTGCTCTATATCCAGATTGATGGAGTACAGAATCCTGTCCCTTCCGCCATTTCCGTGGAAAATCGCATTAACCCGCTGGGAAAAGGCGTCCAGGTTCAGGTTGTAAAGCTTGTATTCCAGCAGTTTCGCCGCCTCAAAAGCATTGAGCTCTTCCGTTGTCTTCTTGTGGATCAGCCCGATACAGGAAAAACAGTGATTGCACTCCTTTGCCATGTCAAACATACAGCATCCGGACCTCATCTGCCTGAGCAGATCATCCTCCTGGAGCATCAGCAGGTCATCCTGAAAGCGCTCCAGTTCCCGCTGCGTATCCAGATAGTAAATGTGAGGGAAAATCTGCGGAATCCAGCTGTTGTTCTTCTGGGTATCATCCCCGTAACGGACACGCCCGTCCCGGTTCACCGAGTAGACAAACTCCAGGCTGCCGTCCCTGTAAGACGGAAGTTTCCGGCAGAAATCCCGATACCACGCCTCATATCTGCGATAGGTGCTGACCACGCCGAATCTGTGGAACCGCTTCAGATCATCTTCTTCGATCTTCAGTCTCACCCGGATCTCAATGTTCGGATCATTTTCCTGAAAATCTTCTCTCCTGACTGTGTAATCCCCGCCAACGGCGCGAAGAGCATCCAGCACGGCTGTCTTTCCCGTATCATTCTTTCCCACAAGAATCAGGGCGTTTTCAATCTCCCTGATATGCATATCTCTGATAGATTTGAAGTGTCTGATCCACAGATCCGTAATCTGCATACTGTCACCTCCCGGTCAGCAGAAAAATGATTTCATCATGCTGGTCCTATTGTATCATCTGCGCATGCCGCATGTCCATATCCCGCGAAATGCAGCCTGCTCAAAAGCAGCTGCTCAGCGCGTAAAACTGCTGTTCCCATAAACTGTAACAAAAAAGAATCGAAAATAATGCCGCATTTTTGTCTATCCTTATGTCTTGTTCCCCTGTACCGGATCAGCTATAATGAAGGAACACACATCGGGAATTTCTTTTCCCGCCTGCGTATCATCAGGAAGCCTCCGGGTGTCACATCCCGCCGGCCCATCCACGGCGTTATCCGCCACAGATTCCTTTTTGTATGAGCTCACAAAAGGCTGAAACCGTTAACACTGTTCCCCATAATGGAGGTATACTATTGAATAACAGAATAAATACACAGGATTATCCTTCAGCAAACAGAGAGTACAAGGACCGGCTCTTCCGCCTTGTGTTTCAGAAAAAGGAGGATCTGCTTTCCCTGTATAATGCGGTAAACGGAACGTCATACAGCGATCCGGAGGAACTGGAAGTGAACACACTTGACAATGTACTGTACCTTGCCATGAAAAATGATCTCTCTTTCCTGATCGGCGCCACGCTGAACCTGTACGAGCACCAGCGCACGTTCAATCCGAACATGCCGATCCGGGGCGTCATGTATTTTTCAAAGCTGTATGAAAAGCACATCTCTTCCCATGAAATCAATATCTACAGCTCCGCGCCCAAACCGCTTCCCTTTCCTCAGCATATCGTGTTCTACAACGGAACCCGTGAAGAACCGGACCGGCTCACGCTGCAGCTGAGCGATCTCTTCGAACAGCCCCGTGAAGACTGCAGGCCCTGTCTGGAATGCCTTACCACAATGCTGAACATCAATTACGGACACAACCGGGCTCTGATGGAGAAATGTCTCCGACTGAAAGAGTACGCCATCTTCGTGGATACCGTGCGTAAATACCTCTCTTCCGATATTTCCCTGAATATCTCCGTCTCCCTTGCGGTGGACGCCTGTATCAAGAGCGGAATCCTGAAGGATATTCTGACACAACAGAAAGCCGAGGTGATCCGGATGATACTGGAAACATTTGATCAGGAAAAATATGAAAAGGCAATGCGGCAGGAAGGATACGAGGACGGTTATAATGCCGGGAAAATCGAAGGTTCCACAAAGGAGCGCGATGAGGGAATTTCCCGTCTGGTCAGCACCCTGCGCGAGCTGGAGATTCCCCGGGGGACGGTCCTTGATAAAATCTGTGAGAAATATGATCTTCCCCGCGCGGATGCAGAACTTTATCTGGACAGATTCCGGCAGGAGCGCTGATCCAGTCTGTGCAGCTCTCTGAGCACGCAGACGCCGGAATTCCATTCCTCCCGTTCAGCCCGGGCCGCATAGCCTCCGCCGTTTTCCGCCTGCCAGCGGTAGAAATCATGAGCTCCTTCCGCAAGCTGCTCCAGCACAGCCATAATCGTCCCGCCGTGAACGACAAAAGCCGCGCTTTGGGTTCCCTCATCCAGAAGGCGGCCGATCCACCGTCTGGCAGCCGACACGCATCTGCCGCGGAATGCCGCCTGATCCTCCCCTTCCGGGAAAGCCGTCATTCCGCCGGATTCCATCCATCTGACATATTCCGGCTCGTTTTTCAGTTCCTCGTAGGTTTTTCCCTCGTATAATCCGAAGTCGCATTCCCGAAGCATCGGCTCCGTCATGATCTCCCGTCCTGGCCAGATCAGTTCCGCCGTCTGAATACACCGTTTCAGAGGGCTTGTAATAATGCGCTCCACCTGAGGATATACCGGCCGGGAATACGCCGGATCAGGATTTGCCGGATGCCCCGCTTCCGCTTTTCTCTGCCTGCGGAAGCGTTCGACCGCTGCCTGAGACAGATCTTCGTCTGTTCTCCCGATATACTGCCGCTTTTCATTTCCCGGCGTCGGCAGATGCCGGATCAGAAAAATTTTCACAATCTCACCGCCTGTTACAAAATACTGCCAAGCAGAACTCCGGCAGGCATGGCCAGTTCACACACCTGCAGGAAATATCCCGCCAGATCGCCTGTCGTTCCGCCAAACTGTTTTTTACTCATTCTGTAATACCAGATAAATACAAGCGCTGCTGCCAGCAGAGCCCCGACAGCCTGTTTCCATGAGAGAATCAGCATCAGCCCCCCGCAGACGCACAGCCAGACAATCAGCACCACTCTGACACGGAACCGCTGGGCCCCGTCCTGAAACGTTTTTAACAGACCGCTGTTTTTCGCCGCGCGGAAGGTCACTACTGAAATTCCACTTAAAGAGCGGGAGACCATATACATACAGGCGATCACCGGAAGCATCTCCTTTGTTATCTCACTCCAGAGCGCGAAATCCGCCAGGAAATAGACGCACAGTCCAATCACCGCAAACGCGCCTGTATGCGGATCTTTTAATATCTCAAGCTTCTTCTCCCTCTCGCCATAAGAACTGAGTGCGTCCGTGGTATCCGCATATCCGTCCAGATGGATCCCCCCGGTAACCACAACCGGAATCAAGGTCATCACTGCCGCGTAAAAAAGGGTTCCGCACCCGGTACGGGTCAGAAGAAAGTTTCCTGTCAGAAACTGAACCAGTCCGATTACAGCTCCGACCACAGTAAAAAAACACATCGCATACTTCATATTTTTTTCATTCCAGTCTACGGTCGGCACCGGGATCTTGGAATACATAGATAT
>CALWBC010000180.1 GCA_944375755.1 uncultured Mediterraneibacter sp.
AACCCAGAAGCGCGCCAACGCACTCCAGAATATTACGATACCGATGTATTCGTCACTCGTGTATACGATCTCGAACGCACTGGAGGAAAAGGACAGGGAGGAATTTACAAGGCTGAAAGTAATCAAACGGATGAAAATGGGGACGTAGTGAAATTCAATTTTGCTACGTCCCCATTTGAATTTTAGTATGTCCCAAACTGCAGATACCCCCGTCCCTTTTTGCACGTTTTTCAGCATCTTATCATTCCCACAAACCTTTACAAATGCCAGAATATCGGCATTATGACTTTTCACATCACTCCATAAACAGCACAACTTACATTTATATAAAAATCGTTGCTTTTCTTCTCTTGTATGAATAATGGCGTATTTATAAGGTTTTTGGCTTATCATCTGCAAAAACAAAATATTTCTATACAAAAAGGGACGGGGGTATCTGCAGTTGGGGACATAGTAAATTGCAGTTGGGGACGTAGTGAAATTGAATTTTACTACGTCCCCAACTGATCTTTACAAGTTTCTTGCTGCCGGAAAACCATAAGCACTTTCTGCATTTTTCACTGCACGGATAATCGCCTCACTCATCACTTCCGCCGCCAGCGTTCCTGTAAGATCCTGATCAGCAGACACGCTCCCAACCGATACAGCATAAATGGAGTCTCCATCCGCAGATGTATGCACGGGACGTATTGAGCGTGCATATCCGTCATGTGCCATTCCGGCAATTTTACACAGATGGCTCTTATCAAATTTTCCATTTGTAATCACAACCCCTATTGTTGTATTTCCTGTAAATTTATTCTCTACCACCTCAGTGTCCGCGTAAATCACTTCCCGGGCATCACGAAATGATTTCCTGTCCAATGTCAACAGTCCCGCTATTTTTTCTCCGTTCTTCCAATCATAGATATCCCCGAGAGCGTTCACTGCCACAACCGCAGCAACTTGAAGTTCACCGATCTGCACAGCATAACTGCCGATTCCCGATTTCATACAATACTCCATTCCGGCAGATTTTCCGACGGTAGCTCCACATCCGGCACCATAGTTGCCATCCCTGTAGTTGCCCCCGTTTTCCGAATTTACGCACGCCGCATATCCCATGGTCTTGTCCGGCCATACACAGGGATCTCCGACCGAAAGGTCAAAAAGATCCGACTGACAGACAAGCGGAACCTTCACCTGAAGACCAACATCAAATCCGATGTCACGCTCTTTCAGATACTGCATTACACCGTCCGCGGCCCCCAATCCAAAGGCGCTTCCTCCCGCCAGTATAATGCCATGTATCACCTGTGCAGCAGCAAGCGGGTTTAAAAGTTCTGATTCACGGGATGCCGGTCCTCCGCCTCGAACATCCAGACCGGCTGCCATACCGTTTTCGGCAAGAAATACCGTACATCCGGTTCCTGCGTCTGCATTTTCCGACTGCCCGATCCTGATTCCCTTAATCTCATTCAACCCGATTTCCCTCCATGTTTTCTTCATATCTGTGTTCCTCCTTCTTCGTTCTGTCAGTCCAGCTTCTTCGGTATTCACTTGTTTTTTGAAAAATCCAAAAAAGAGAGCACATCAATTCACATTTCTCGCCATTCTCAGCCCGCTCGATTCCATCGATCAGCTCATCCATGGAATAAATATACTCCTTACCGCAGCTCCGTCCTCCGAATCACCGCATACGCTCCCAGCTCCAGTAACGCCGCAATCAGAAACAGTGTCAGCAGCGGAAGTCCGAGATGCTTCGTTCCATCACTCATGAATCCCATCGCGCCTGCCAGGAAGTTCAGCACCGAACGAGCGATCTCACCTGGCAGAATATACCGGAACATCGCCATCACGATCAGCACCAGTCCCAGCAGCGCAGCCCCGCTATAGAGTAAAATCCTCTTTCCGTACCGGTTAACCGCCAGTCCGACCAAATAGAGCAGGCTGCAGACCAGCATGTAAAGCAGAAACAGCCAGAGCCAGTTTGCGAAGAAATGATAATATCCATAAATAGCCCCATACATGGAGGAATATCCGTTCAGAAAATAATGCAGCCCGTTTCCCATAACCGTATCCACCAGCGCCATGATCCCGCTGATAAACGCGAACATGGAAAGTGTTGCCAGATAAATATATCTGCGGGTAAATCCGTTCTGGATCAGCATCTTAAAATCTTCGTGAAACCCCAAAACGCCAAGGACCGCCGCGTAAATCATGGTATTTATCTCCAGGCAGTTGGAACCGACGTGTTCCATAGCCCCTGTACAGAGTGCGACCACAACAGCTATGAGCAGGACAATTGCGTATTCGATGGCGTAAAAAAGCCAGATATATTTAAATGATGTTACGCATTCATACTGAATTACAATCCTCAGTTTCTTCATCTCAGCTCTCCCCTTTCTCCGTCAGCTTCACAAACAGTTTCTGAAGATTCATTGCCGTCATCTGCAGACCGCTTCCTGCGGGAATCTGTGTCTTCTCCCCCAGCACATAGACAAGTTTCAGACCGCCCAGCTCATCCTGTCCGATCACGTTTTTTCCCTTGCAGTAGCGATCCACCTCCTGTGCCATTCCTGAGACACAATAGCCGGCCGCCAGAAGATTCTCAACGCTCTCCTGAAGGATCACCTTTCCCCGGTCAATTAAAACGACATCTTCAATCAGATTTGCCACTTCTTCGATCAGATGCGTGGCAATAATAATCGTCCGTTCCTTTTCCTCATAATCTTTCAGAAGCAGCGCATAAAAAAGTTCCCTGTGATTCGCGTCCAGTCCCAGCACCGGCTCGTCAAAGATCACATACGGCACATTCAGGGCAAGCGCGGCCGTCAGTTTAAAGATCGTCTGATATCCTTTCGACAGGGCTCCGAACCTTTTCTCTGTATCAAGCTGAAATTTCCCGGCGATCTCCAGTGCCTTTTCCATGTCAAAGCTGTCATAAAACCTTTTCATCCACTTAAAGTGCTCTTTGATTTTCAATCCCGTATCATACAGATCCGTCTCACTCATGCAGAACACTTTCTCATGAACGCCCATATTTTCTTTCGCCGGAATTCCATCGATCAGGACTTCTCCCTCATCGCTGAAAATGCGATTTGCGATTATATTGATCAGCGTTGATTTTCCCGCGCCGTTTCTTCCCAGGAATCCATAGATTCTGCCATGCTCGAAAGAAAAAGAAACGTGATCAAGCGCCGTGATGTTTTTATAACGCTTTGTGACATTTCTAATCTGAATTGCGTTCATCTTCATACCCCCGTTCTATCAGTTCGATAATCTCTTCTTTTGTCATTTTCAGCTTTTCCGCCTCCGCAATCAAAGTGGCGACAAACTGATCATAAAACTGACCCTGCCTCTTCTGCCTGATCTTTTCAACCGCTCCCGTTTTCACAAACATCCCAAGTCCCCTCTTCTTATAGATAATCTCCTCGTCCACCAGTATGTTCATTCCTTTCAGAACCGTATGCGGATTGATGTTCAGAAGGGCCGAGATCTCATTGGTGGATGGGATTTTCGTCTCTTCCGGGAATACCCCTGTGAAAATCGAGTCCTCCAGCTGCTCCGCAATCTGAATGAAGATGGGCTTCTCAATATTCGGATTTATATTCAAGTACATCACCCCATTGTTTCCATATGCACATATTTGCTAGTTTGTTACTTGAGTAACTAACTACCTTGCATCTTCAGAATAACGGATCATAACAGAATTGTCAACAGGAGCTTTCAATTTTTTCTACAGGGCTATCAAATTTCTGCAAGGCTTTCATTTTTTCTATAAGGCTTTTCTGCATCTGATGCCAGATCGGATTCCCGGGCATCACAAAAGAGCCTGCCGGCATCAACCGACAGACTCTTTTTGTTTCACCATATTTTCTTTTTACTTTCCTGAATCTTCTTTTTCCCGGCAGACCTCACAGCTCATCTCATGCCACTTTTCACCGCCCCAGGAGGAATCTGCGATTCCCTCATTCTGAAATCCCATTTTCCGGTACATCTCCACCTTGGAATCCAGACAGGTCAGAAGAAGCTTTCGGCGTCCTTTTGCCCGCTCCCGGGAAATATAGATGTTCACAAGCTCCCGGGCCAGCCCCTGCATACGGTATTCCGGCAGTACATCCAGCCCCAGCAGCATTATGTTGTCCCCCTTCGGATCATGAAGCCCGGCATCCGTGAAAAATTCATCCCGGAACTTCTGCTCATTCGTTGCAAGTCCGTTTAAAAAACCGGCGGCCTTCCCGCTCTCTTTATCCACTGCCACCAGAAAAAGATCCGGTGCTTTCTCCACCCTTCGGATCATCATCTCACGGGTGCAGGCTTCATTGGGCGGGAAACAGATCCGCTCGATCTCCGCCGCCTGCTCTGCCTCTTCCGGCAGAATATCGCGGAACTCAAATTTTTTATGCAGTCCTGCCGCGCCCTGCTTCTGTATTTTCTCATCCATCTCCATTATCCTCTCGCCATTGCATTGTTTTTTCATCTCAGTATACCACAGGTCGGACAGATATGGAGACGCAGCTTTTCCGAATTATTTTTTCTGAAACATTTCCCGATCTGCCAGCTCGATTCCTCCAAGCTGCCAGCTCAAATTTTTCCAGTCTACCGGATCGATTTTCCCAGATCATATGCTTCCTGAAGCTCCGGCTTTCCTTCAACATCACCGATATCACCATTTCCGCCTGCAAGCACATGCCCCAGATTCTTCCAGCGCAGGTGCTCCATCAGGTGATCATAATAGAGAAGCACATCCTCAAATCCATGTCCCTCGGCCGCCATCAGAAGCGCGGATGATCTTTCGTGTCCCCGCAGAAGATTTCCGTCTCCTTCTTCCAGGGCAAACAGACGGTCAATGGCTGTCCGGATCTGGCCGCTCATATTCCAGTAATACAGCGGCGTCGCCAGAATAATCACTTCCGCATCTTTCACAGCAGAATAGATTTTATCCATGTCATCCTTCTGGACGCAGGGACATTCCCTGCTGCTGTGTCCGCCGAAACATCCCTTGCACCCATGAATATTCATGCCGTCCAGGAAAAACTCTGTCACCGTATTCCCCGCACTCTCCGCACCTTCCGTAAATGCTCTTACAAGAGCGGATGTATTCCCCTTTTTCCTCGGACTTCCGTTTAAAATAACTATTTTCTTACCCATTCTGTTCTTCCTTTCTCACATAAATCCTCAGATCTTATCCGCCAGAGCCGCAGCCTGACTGCATCCATCTGTTTTATCCACATCACCGGGATTCAGCACACCGGGTACCAGGACCTCGCCAACCATTTTCCATTTGTTCAGAGCCGCCGTGCGCTCCATAGGGACACGCACACCATCCAGCACGGACATATCCTCTTCCTCGCAGCACGCAATCAGAGCACATTCCTTCCCTGCAATATCTTTTCCACCCACAACCAGCGAATAAATGCGGTCAATTACAGCTTTGATCTGCGATGGAATAGAATACCAGTAAACCGGCATGGTAAACACCAGTGCATCCGCCTCAAGAATCGCCGGAGCGATGGTATTAAAATCATCGTCAAAAGAACAGGCTTTCCCTGTCTTGTAGCATGTTTCACATGCATGACATCCACCGATTTTCATCATGGCGGCATCCAATCTTGTCACCGTATGTCCTTTCGCCTCCGCAGCCTTTATAAACGCGTCTGTCATG
>CALWBC010000181.1 GCA_944375755.1 uncultured Mediterraneibacter sp.
CGTATTTTACGGAACATTACGGGAATCCGTCCAGTGTGTATGGATTCGCCGCGGCGAATAAAGAAATCATTGCGCGGCAGAGGGAAATCATTGCCGGTATCCTGGGGGCAAAGAGCAATGAGATCTACTTCACTGCAGGAGGCACCGAATCTGACAACTGGGCTTTAAAAGCGGCTGCCGAAGCGTATGCGTCCAAAGGGGCACATATTATTACAAGCAAAATCGAACATCATGCCATTCTTCATACATGTGAGTATCTGGAAAAGCGCGGATGCGAGGTGACGTATCTGGATGTGGACGAGAACGGACTGGTAGATCCGGCAGCTGTGGAGGCGGCGATCCGTCCGGATACGATTCTGATCTCCATTATGTTCGCGAACAACGAGATAGGAACTGTTGAACCGATTCGTGAAATCGGGAAAATTGCCCATGAGCATGGCGTGCTGTTCCATACGGACGCGGTGCAGGCTTTCGGTCAGATACCGATCAATGTGGATGAATGCGGGATCGATATGCTCAGCGCCAGCGGACATAAGCTGAACGGACCGAAGGGAATCGGATTCCTCTATATCAGAAAAGGAGTGAAGATCCGCTCCTTTATCCATGGTGGAGCTCAGGAGAGAAAACGCCGTGCCGGAACGGAAAATGTACCGGGAATCGTGGGGCTCGGAAAAGCGGCGGAAATGGCTGCCGCTTCCATGAAAGAGCGCACGGAAAAGGAAAGGGAGCTCAGAGATTATCTGATCGGAAGAATCGAAAAAGAAATTCCCTACTGTCGTCTGAATGGCGACCGGGAGAAGAGACTGCCGAACAATGTGAATTTCAGCTTCCGCTTTATCGAGGGAGAGTCACTGCTGATTATGCTTGATATGAAGGGGATCTGCGCATCCAGCGGTTCTGCCTGCACATCCGGATCCCTGGATCCGTCTCATGTTCTTCTGGCAATCGGGCTCCCTCATGAGATTGCCCATGGATCGCTGAGAATGACACTGGGCGAGGAGACCACGAAGGAAGACCTGGACTATGTGGTTGACAGCTTAAAGGAGATTGTGGAAAATCTGCGAGGAATGTCACCGCTTTATGAAGATTTTGTAAAGAAACAGAATAAGGAGGAAAAATAAATTATGTATACAGAGAAGGTAATGGATCATTTTCAGCATCCGAGAAATGTAGGGGAGATCGAGAATGCCAGCGGAGTCGGAACCGTGGGAAACGCCAAGTGCGGCGATATCATGAGAATCTATCTTGATATTGATGAGAATCAGATTATCCGGGATGTCAAGTTCAAGACATTCGGCTGCGGCGCGGCTGTTGCTACAAGCAGTATGGCAACAGAGCTGGTGAAGGGAAAGAATATCCAGGAGGCAATGCAGGTGACTAACAAAGCGGTAATGGAAGCCCTGGACGGACTTCCGCCGGTGAAAGTTCACTGTTCTCTTCTCGCTGAAGAGGCGATTCACGCTGCGCTCTGGGACTATGCGGAAAAGAACGGCATTAAGATCGAAGGACTGGAAAAGCCGAAGTCAGATATCCATGAAGGCGAGGAAGAGGAAGAAGAGGATTACTGATGAATAAAGTTGTAGTTGGAATGTCAGGAGGCGTTGACTCCTCAGTGGCGGCATATCTGCTGAAGGAACAGGGATATGACGTGATCGGTGTTACGATGCAGATCTGGCAGGATGAAGATTCCTGCCAGATTGAGGAGAACGGCGGGTGCTGCGGCCTGAGTGCCGTGGAGGATGCCAGGAGAGTGGCAGCGTCTCTTGGCATTCCTTATTATGTTATGAATTTTAAACGGGAATTTAAGGAAAAGGTAATCGATTATTTTACGGATGAATATCTGAACGGGCACACGCCGAATCCGTGTATAGCGTGCAACCGGTATGTGAAATGGGAAGCGCTTTTAAACCGGAGTGTAGCGATCGGCGCGGACTATATTGCAACCGGACACTATGCCCGGGTGGAGCAGCTGCCCAACGGGCGTTATGCTGTCAGGAAATCGGTTACCGCAGCGAAGGATCAGACTTATGCGCTCTATAACCTGACCCAGGAACAGCTGAAGCGGACCCTGATGCCGGTAGGGGCATATGCCAAGGATGAAGTGCGCGCCATGGCGGAAAAGATCGGCCTTCCTGTTGCGGACAAACCGGACAGTCAGGATATCTGTTTTGTGCCTGACGGGGATTACGCGTCCTTTATCCGGGAGACGGCGGGGAGAGAAATCCCGGAGGGCAACTTTGTCACGCCTGACGGCAGAATACTGGGGCGCCACAAAGGCATCATCCACTATACGGTAGGACAGAGAAAAGGCCTGGGGCTTGCTCTGGGGTATCCGGCATTTGTTCTGGAAATCCGCCCGGAGACAAACGAGGTTGTGATCGGAACATACGAGGAGTCTCTGACCACTGTTGTACGGGCGAACCGGCTGAACTTTATGAGTGTGGAAGATCTTCCCGAACCACGGAGAGTTTTCGCGAAAATACGCTACAACCACAGAGGAGCATGGTGTACGGTGGAAAAAAGCGGTGCTGATGAGATCGTCTGTCACTTTGAGGAACCCCAGCGGGCAGTTACCCCGGGGCAGGCGCTGGTGCTCTATGACGGGGATTATGTGCTGGGAGGAGGTACAATAATATGATACCGGAATATGCGGGGATCGTGGCAGATGACTGCCATATGCATACCTGTTTTTCAACGGACAGCGATGCGTCTGTGCGCAGCATGCTTGACGGAGCGGTAAAAAAAAGACTCCGGTCTGTCTGCATCACGGATCATATGGATGTCGATTTCCCGGCGGATGAAGAGCTGGGGGAACACCCCTTCCTGTTTGATCTTGATGAATACTTCCGGACACTGACCGCTCTCAGGGAAGAGTACGCGGATCGTCTGAAAATCCGAATCGGAATCGAAATCGGTCTTCAGAAACATCTGGGGAATACCTACCGGGAGATGACGGGCAGGTACCCGTTTGATTTCGTGATCGGCTCCCTTCATCTTGTGCACGGTATGGATCCCTATTATGGAAAAGTGTTCGAGGGGCGCAGTGACAGGGAGGTGTACCGCGAGGCGTTCGAGCAGACACTTGAGTGCATGGATGCGGTTCATGATTATGATGTGCTGGGGCATCTCGACTACGTGGTCCGCTATGGGCGTCATCAGGCGGCGGAATACTCTTATCGCGAATTCGCGGATGTTATAGATGAGATCCTGCGGAAACTGATCAGCAGCGGAAAGGGTCTGGAGATGAATACCGGAGGAATAAAATACGGCCTGGGATTCTGCAATCCCCATCCGGATGTGCTGAAGCGCTACCGGGAGCTTGGGGGCGAGATCGTGACGACAGGGGCGGATGCCCACAGACCGGAACATGTGGCGTACGCGTTTGATCAGGCGGCGGATATTCTGCGGGAATGCGGTTTCCGCCATTATGCCGTGTTTGAGAAAAGAAGCCCGGTTTTTCACGCGCTTGTGTAAAATATTATATTTAGTACTTGAATTTTTGTTTCCGGTTTAGTACAATTATTCTAGCTGATG
>CALWBC010000182.1 GCA_944375755.1 uncultured Mediterraneibacter sp.
AATTTCTGCAGTTACTGTATCGTGCCGTATGTACGCGGACGGGAGAGAAGCCGGGATCCACGCGCCATCATCCGAGAGATCGAGCGGCTGGTGGACGACGGCGTAGTCGAGGTGATGCTGCTCGGACAGAATGTGAATTCCTACGGAAAGACACTGGAGCATCCCATGACTTTCGCTCAGCTTCTGCGTGAGATTGAGAAGATCGACGGGCTGGAGCGAATCCGCTTTATGACTTCTCATCCAAAGGATCTTTCCGATGAGCTGATCGAGGTTATGGCGGAATCCAAAAAGATCTGCCGTCATCTTCATCTTCCGGTTCAGTCGGGAAGCACGGAAATCCTGAAGAAAATGAACCGGCGGTATACAAAAGAAAACTATCTGGATCTGGTAAACCGGATCAGAACGGCTGTCCCGGATATTTCCCTGACAACGGACATCATTGTCGGTTTCCCCGGGGAGACGGAAGAAGATTTTCAGGAGACACTGGATGTGGTACGGAAGGTGCGCTATGACAGTGCCTTTACATTTATTTATTCCAAACGGACCGGTACTCCTGCCGCTGCGATGGAAAAGCAGGTGCCGGAAGAGGTGGTAAAGGACCGGTTTAACCGGCTGCTGGATGAGGTTCAGAAGATCTCGGCACAGGTGTGCGCAAGACATCAGGGGACCGTCCAGAAAGTTCTTGTTGAAAGCGTAAATGAACATGATGCGTCACTGGTGACCGGAAGACTGAGCAATAACCTTCTGGTTCATTTCCCGGGAGACGCCTCTCTGATCGGGAAATTCGTGGATGTCAGCCTGGATGAGGCAAAGGGATTTTACTATCTGGGCAGAAGGACATCAGACAATACATCCGGTGAAAGAGCGGAATAAGAGATAAGAGCATTAAAATCAGAAACAGCATATATGGCTGGCTTTAGGGAAGATTTCCTGATATGGGAAATTTCCGAAGCCAGTCATATTTTTTTGTGCCTTTCCATATATTGTGTAAAGAGGTGGACAAGATGGAAAGAAGGGACAGAGACAGACAGATCTTTCATATTCTGGCGAAAAGTGTGCGCTCCGTTGTGGAGAGTGAAACCGGGGATCTTAAAGATGTGCAGGAGATCCGGCTCCGGACGGGACAGCCGCTTCGCATGGTGTGCGGAAACCGGGAGAGAGTGCTCCCGTCAGAAGAACATCCGCACATTATCACAAAGGAAGAGATCAGGGAGACGATGGAGTATATCAGTCATTATTCCCTGTACGCATATGAAAATGAACTCAGACAGGGATTTCTGACAGTGGAAGGAGGACACAGAATCGGGGTGGCGGGAAAAGTGATTATTGAGAAGGAAAAGGTAAAAAACATTCAGTACATATCATCTGTGAATATACGCGTCTCTCATGAGATGCTGGGATGCGCGGACCGGCTTCTGCCATATATTACCAGAAACCGGCAGGTCTGCCATACACTGATTATCTCACCGCCCTGCTGCGGGAAAACAACGCTGATCAGGGATCTGATCCGGCAGATATCCGATGGAAATAAATATGTGAAGGGCTGTTCGGTGGGGGTGGTGGATGAGCGCTCCGAGCTGGGCGGCTGCTATATGGGCGTGGCGCAGAATCATCTCGGATCAAGGACGGATATTCTGGACTGCTGTCCGAAGGCGGATGGAATGATCATGCTGATCCGTTCCATGTCGCCGCAGGTGATTGCCGTAGATGAGATCGGAACAGCTGAGGATATTCACGCAATCGAGTATGCCATGCAGTGCGGATGCAAGCTGATCGCCAGCGTTCACGGTCTGGACATGGATGAAGCGACGCGCAAACCGGTTCTTGGAGAACTGATCCGCAGGAGAATGTTTGAGCGTTATGTGGTTCTGGGCACGGGAAAACATCCGGGAGAGATCAGAGGCGTATATGATGAGCGGGGGAGTGTGCTTTGCAGAGATTTATAGGCGGCGTCCTGATCCTGACGGCAACGGCGGGAGCAGGGTATGTATATGGAATGGAGCTGAAAAATTATCTCGAGACCATGCGGTATCTGAGATATGTCATCAGCCTGATCAAAGGGGAAATCGCCTATTCGGGTGCGCCGCTTCAGGAGATTTTTTCCGGGGTGGCAAAACGAATCCGGCAGCCGTACCGAAGCTGGCTGGAAGAGACGGCAAGAGAACTGGAAAACCGGGAGGAATCCGCCTTCGCGCGGACGTGGAATAAATGTGTGGACCGGTATCTCAAACCGCTTCATCTGAAATATGACCATCTGATCCTGCTGAAAGAACCGGGAACATTTCTGGCGAATCTGGAGCGGGATACCCTGGATCGGACGCTGCAGATGTATCTGAACAGAATGGATCTGGAAATCGAAAAACTAAGAGAAGGGCTTGCCGGAAAGATAAGAGTCGGCGGATGCCTCGGGGTGATGAGCGGGATCTTCCTCATCGTGATCCTGTTATGAATTGGGAGGAAGCATGAATATCAATCTAATCTTTCGCATCGCGGCGGTAGGTATCCTCGTGTCGATCTTAAGCCAGGTGCTTAAACACAGCGGCAGAGATGAGCAGGCTTTTCTTGTAAGTCTTGCCGGACTGATTCTTGTTCTGACCTGGGTGCTGCCGTACATTTATGATCTCTTTCTCTCAATCCGTCAGCTT
>CALWBC010000183.1 GCA_944375755.1 uncultured Mediterraneibacter sp.
AATATCGCAACTCCGTAAGGCGGAAGCGGGTAAGCAAAGGAATACTTCTGTCCGTCGCACTCCTGCCTTACCGGTTTGTAGATCAGCGGTCTCTCTTCGCCTTTTCCTCCGTACTTCTTCTCATCACTGTTCATCACCAGTTTCAGCTGTTTTCTCCTCGGCACGCCTACTCTGTAATCCGGACGCTCCATCGGAGTAAAGTTACATACAAAGAGCAGGTTCTTCTTGCCGTCTTTCGAATGTCTCAGGAAACTGTAGATGCTGCGGAAAATGTCATCCGCATTGATCCACTCGAATCCTTCCGGTTCGCTGTCCATCTCATACAGTGCCTTATTCTTCTTATACAGATGAAGCAGATCACGATACCAGTTCTGAATTGCCTGATGCTCCGGCTCCGCCAGCAGGTACCAGTCAAGCTCTCTCTCTTCACTCCACTCCCGAAGCTGAGCGAACTCCTGACCCATGAAGAGAAGTTTCTTGCCCGGGTGTCCGGTCATAAACGCATATCCAACTTTCAGGTTCGCATATTTATCAAAACCAAGTCCCGGCATCTTGTTGATCATGGAGCACTTCAGGTGCACCACCTCATCGTGTGAAAGCACGAGAATATAATTCTCACTGTAAGCGTATGAGCTGGCAAATGTCATCATATGATGGGCATTCTTTCTGAAATACGGATCCAGTTTCATGTACTCGATAAAATCATGCATCCAGCCCATGTTCCATTTCAGGCTGAAACCAAGGCCGCCGTCCTCCGGCGCTCCAGTCACCTTCGGCCATGCGGTTGACTCCTCGGCAATCATCACGGTGCCTTTATTTCGTCCGAGCACAACCGAATTTAGATGTTTGAAAAATTCGATTGCTTCAAGGTTCTCATTGCCGCCATATTTATTTGCAACCCACTGTCCGTCCTGTTTGCCGTAGTCCAGATAAAGCATGGATGCAACCGCGTCTACACGAAGCCCGTCCACATGATAGTGCTCGATCCAGAACAGCGCATTTGCGATCAGGAAATTCTTCACTTCCGGTTTGCCATAGTCAAAGATCTTTGTGCCCCAGTCCGGATGTTCTCCCTTTCTCGGATCCGCATATTCAAATGTCGGCGTGCCGTCAAAATCAGCAAGTCCATGGGCGTCTCTCGGAAAGTGTGCCGGTACCCAGTCAAGAATAACACCGATATTGTTGCGGTGCAGATGATTGATCATGTATGCGAAATCATCGGGAGTTCCGTACCTGGATGTCGGTGCATAATAGCCCGTTACCTGATATCCCCATGATCCGTCAAACGGATGCTCTGCCATACCCATAAGCTCAACGTGGGTATATCCCATATCCTTTACATATTTCACAATGGCATCCGCAAATTCTCTGTATGTGTAGAACCCTTCGTCCTCACGCCCCGGATGACGCATCCAGGAGCCGAGATGTACTTCATAAATGGACATCGGATTTTTCCTGTGATCCCATGTTTCCCTCTGCTTCATCCACGCATCGTCCGTCCATTTCAGATGGGAAATATCCGCCACACGGGAAGCGGTCCCCGGTCTCAGTTCCGCATAATTCGCAAAAGGATCAGCCTTGAAAATCCGTTTGCCCTGCTGTGTTTCAATGCAGAATTTGTACAGATCCCCTTCCTTAACGCCGGGAATAAAACAGGTATAGATACCAACCGGTTCCTGCCGCTCCATATAGTTAGCCTCAAAATCCCAGCCGTTAAAGTCACCGACAACTGCGACCCTGCGTGCATGCGGCGCCCACACAGCAAAGTAAACGCCCTCTTCCCCATTGGAAACAACTTTATGGGCACCCATTTTTTCGTAGATCTCATAATGGTTCCCCTGCCCGAAAAGATACTGGTCTAATTCCCCGATCTCAAAAGGCTGTAATTTTTTCTTTGTGCTTTTTCCCTTTTTCATAAAGCCACCTCGTCGCTCAGATTTTTGTAACAGTCCGGTCATAAGAATAGGCCGCAGAAAAAGCATCAATGCGGCTTAATAACTGGCACCTGCCGAACTGTTAGTAATTTTTATTATAATACATATATTATACTTGATTAGCAGTGAAAAAGAAAGAGTTTCAGACAATAGAAAGAAAAAACATACAAAAAACAGGCGGCTCGAAAGCCGCCTGAAAAATTATCATTTAATTGAATTTTTTATCTCTTTCAGATATTAAAATCTTTCTCTGAGAGAAGGATTCGATCCGCGTCATCCGTATTCTTTCCGAAGACACGTTTCACAAGTTTCTTCGCAGATGCCTTCTGAGAATGCTGAATTGCCTCATCCATAATCTCCTTGACTTCCGCAACAGTTACTGCATGATCTTCTCTCTGAAGAGAATCGATTCTGCTGTACAGTGCAAGAATTCCCATCTCATCGATGCGGTATCCGTTTTCCTGCGCATACGTCTGTCCGAATGTTACCAGTTCATCATTGATAAAGATCGGCACTTCCAGACGGGATGTGAACTTTCTGCGGAACTCTCTGTTCGAGGAGAGCAGCCTGTCCAGAGGTTTTCTCTGCTCTTCCAGCACAATCAGAAGTTCTCCCGTATCGCGCTCCATCGCCTTGTTCAGTCTTGCGACTGTCTTTTCATTCATCTTACCGGCTTTCTCAATAATCAGCGCTCCGCCGTAAAGCTTGTCGAATATATCACTGATCTTCTTCTTGTTCAGAGAATCACCTGTAACAATCGCAACTTTGCCCTGACGGATATTTCTCTGTTTCTGAATTGCTTTTACAACATCTACCGCAAGAACCGTTTTTCCATTTCCCTTGTTTCCAATGATAAGAAGGTTGCCTGTCCTGGACGTGCCTCCTCTGTTTGTACAGTTCTTATCCTGCTCAAGCACATCCACGAGCTGCTCGCTCATACCACGGACAGGAACGAAATAGGAAAACAGTTTTTTCTGTTCATCCGTAAGTCCGGCTCTTGTTCCAATACCGCTCTGCATCTCAAGGTCATATCTGCCGTGTACAATAAATCCCGTATCTGTCATAGACAGAGCATCCGATATCTCGTCCAGCGGAAGCGGTGCCGTCTTGCCCGTAGCGATCAGTTTCGCCGTCTCCTTCCGGCTCAGCGGTGTTGTGGCTGACAGAATATCCATGCCGTCGTCATCGTCATCCGGAATCTCACGATCATCCGGCTCTCCGGAATGATCCGGATTAACCCGGAATTCTTCCTCGAAATCCGGAGCGCCGTCATCATACTCCTCGCCCTCATCGAAGAAATCTTCATCAGCAAACGCTTCCTCCGGAAACGCATCATCATCAGACTCATCAGACATATCTTCTATATCAGGTATCTCCTCATCTTCGAGTTCCTCATAGTCCTCATCCAGGACATCCTCGTAGTCTTCATCTGAGACATCCTCATAATCCTCTCCGGCATCTTCATACTCATCGTAATCAGCATCTTCTGTCTCTTCATAGTCGGCGTCTTCGTCCAGAACTTCCTCGTAGTCCGCATCCTCTTCTATGATGTCTTCCGGCTCATCGAAATACTCATCATACTCGTCAACCGGCTCAGCCTGCGCTTCCTCGTAGCTGTCCTCTTCAAAATCTTCGCCTTCATCAAAATAATCATCTGCCGCAGATTCCTCGCTGTCCAGATATTCCTCCTCGATCTCATCATCGAAGTCATCATCGTCATCCAGCCGGAGATCGTCTGCAAGCTTACCCATATTCTCATGCGGTTCTTCTGTCGGACGTTTCAGATATCTGCCTGTCGGTTTTGGCTTCTCATCCTCACGTGGAATCACACCTTCGATCTCATCGATCATTCTCTGAATATCCGGTGGCAGTATCGGTTCCGTTTTCTTATTATCCATAATATCCCCTGTCTGTTCCCCTTCTACAATATTATTCTCCGGTTCTTCCTGTTCCGGTTCCTCCTCCGGAAGATCCTCCGCGTCTTCCAGTACTTCCTCCTCCGGAAGTTCTTCTGCGTCTTCCAGTACTTCCTCCTCCGGAAGTTCTTCTGCGTCTTCCAGTACTTCTTCCTCCGGAAGTTCTTCCGCATCTTCCAGTACCTCTTCCTCCGGAAGTTCCTCTGCGTCTTCCAGTACTTCTTCCTCCGGGAGTTCCTCCGCGTCTTCCAGTACTTCCTCCTCCGGAAGATCCTCCGCGTCTTCCAACACTTCTTCCTCCGGAAGTTCCTCTGCGTCTTCCACTATTTCTTCCTCCGGGAGTTCCTCCGCGTCTTCCAGTACCTCTTCCTCCGGAAGTTCTTCTGCCTCTGTCAGGTCGATCTCCTCCGTAACAGATTCCTCCGGCAGCTCTTCCGCCTCTGTCAGGTCGATCTCCTCCGTGACGGATTCCTCCGGCAGCTCTTCCCCTGCCGCTGTCAGCTCAATTTCAGTAATCGCCGATCCGTCTCCGGAATGATCTGCATTCGCTTCCGGCGCTCCCTCCCAGCCGGTAAGAATATCGTCCAGATTGATCTGACCATCTATCTGATCGTCATCCGGAATAATTTCCTTCATTCCACTTGCGGATGAAATTGTTTTACGTTTTTTCTCATCAGAAATCCGATTAACCATCTCGATATCCGCAACGGACTCTATCTCACCAATAGCTTTTTCCAGATCATCAAGCTGAGGTTCTTCTTCCTCCACTTCATTGGACACAGTCTGATTCGAGGAATCATCCTCCGCTTTTTCATCCTCGTCGTTCGGATGAAGCAGCTGTCTCAAAGCTTCATTTAAAGGCATCGTATCCCCGATCTTTTTACGGGGTGTCGGGGCAGGATCATTGGAAACGGGCTCTGCGTCGTGATCCTCATCTCCGCTCTCATCAACCTCATCCCTCACGCCGCCATCCTCGCCGGGCTCTTTCCCTTCCCCGACTTCAACGGCTTCTTCCTCGGGAATATCAGCATCATTCTCTGACCTGTCCTCTGCATATGCCGTTATATCCGGCATTTCTTCCGTCTCCGCAGAGAGCTTTTCGAATCTTCTGTCGTATTTTTCCTGCTGGGACGGTGTCAACGGTTTGTACTGCATTTTCAGTTCCATGGCTTTATATACATATTTGCCTTCGCTGAACCAGAGGATCAGATCATCACATTCTTCCAGACACTCCGCTGTCATCCCGGCTTCCTGATACAGTTTTGCCAGTTCATAAGCCCATTCTTCAATATACTCGGACTTCTTATACTCTTCCAGTGCTTCTATCTGCTGTTCAATCGGCGCACGCTGCGCGCGCAGAATCTGATATTTTAATATATACTGGTTTGGATCTTTCGGAGCGATCTGCATAAAATCATCGTAATAATCAATCGCCTCATCCACATTTCCCGTCTTCAGGGCGAGTGTACACAGCTTGCTTATAACTTTCCTGCTTCCCTCCGCACGGCGGTAAGCAAGATTAAGCACATCATAGCTCTTCTGATACTCTTTATTCTTTTCATAGATATCACTGACATTCGTCAGCATGGCCGCGTTACGGACGCGTTTCCAGTCAATCGTATCCGCTATGTCCGCCGCTTTTCTGTATGCACCATCTTCCATAAGTTCAAGCATCTGTTCTGTCTTTAACTTATATTCATACTTATCCACCGCATTCACCTCGTTGAAAATAATATCTCTCAGGTTTGTATCTATCTTCCTATGCCATTCCATAAGCCGATATTCTTTCAATAGTTTATCATATGAAGCACGCAATGTCAAAAAAATGCATCCTCACATTACCGGTGAAGATGCATTTTAATAATTATTTAATTTTCTCATTTTCCTTTATATGAAATCGGAGGAAATATTGAGATTTCGTTCCTGTGAGACCTCTGCCGCTGTTATATAATCAATAATCAATTTCTTAAGTACTACTTATTCAACCTTTCTCTTTCTATAACAATTCGAAGTTCATGACAGCATCCTTACGCTTCTCGCCTCTGCTTCCGCTTCCGCTTCTGGTATCACTTTATACTTTTAAAAGGAATTCTCAGGTTATTCTTCCTATAATTTTTCTGCTCTCGCGATATCGTCTGCCGATATCCCTGCCGCTTACTCAATTATTACTTCTATAACTATGTTCCCTCTACTATAAACTGATATTCTACTCAATGTTTCTTTACACATCTTTCGAAATTCTGTCATATGTGGTAACTCTATTCAATACGTCCGTAAATGCTTAATCTCTTTTGATTTTCATCCGGATTCCGAACTCTCCGATCATTTCATCACAATCTTTAATATTTCCGGATTGTTTATCTTATGTAAAGCAAAGGTCTCTTTCTTCACAGGAACCTGCATTTACCGTACCACTGACATATTGATTATTAACTGAAACTATACTGTCCATGGGACTTACCTCCTGCTGCCTTGTATTTTTAACCTAATCGAACAACTAATATATAATTACTGTTCTCTTAGATAAATATCCTTTTGAGAAATTTCTTTATCTCTTTTGGATGGTTTTATAATATCACCCGGCCCCGTATTTGTCAATACATTTTTGGTATTTATTTTGAATAATTTTATTATTTTATTTATTTTATATAATATTCAGTTTTTTCACTCTTTTTATAGTTGTTTTTTCTCATCAGTACTACTAAATATATGATTCAAGAAATATGTTCACAGACTATTCTGGAAATTTTATAACATGGCATTCGCAAGGAAACATGGCATTTCCTTATTTGAAATCAATTCAGAAAATAATATCTTCTTAAGAATTCTTCAGATTCTTTTCGGGCATTTATTAAGAATAAGCCTCTATTCTATAACTATCGAAAGGGGGATATAACTGATGAAATCAAACGAAAAGATAAGGAAATGGTTCTTCCCGATTTCTCTTATTATCATACTGGCAGTTCTGACAGCTGCCGTAATTCCTGACGGATATGTGTATGGTTCCAACACGGACTGGCTGAGCCAGCATGTTACTCTGGCGGAATCGATACGCACGGCATGCCTTGAACAACATACTCTGCTTCCAGCGTGGATCGGACTGGGCGGAGGATCAAATGGATATCAGTTTTCCTATTACGGCTTTTTACGGCCGGACATTATCACAGGATGTCTTCTGCCCCATATCCCTATGGCGGTTATAATAATCAGCTATATGCAGCTGCTCTATGCGGCATCTGTACTGCTCTGTTTTCTGTGGCTTCGCGTGGAAAAACTGCCTCCTGCTTCCGCATGGCTGGGGGCCATGCTTTTTATGACAGCAGGCTGTATGTTCCACATGCACCGGCAGATTATGTTTGTCAACTACCTTCCTTTTCTTTTGCTCGCTTTTCTCTGTGTCGCGAAGCAGAAATTTAAACTTCTTCCCCTCTGTCTTCTGCTGATCTGCCTGCACAGTTTTTATTTTGCCATATCAGCATTTACGGCGGTGGGATGGTACTGGTATCAGAAGGAGGGAAGTCTGTTTCTGAAAAAATCACTGGGTCGGTATGCTGCATCGGTTCTGCTTGCCTCCGGGATGGCCGGAGCACTGCTGCTGCCCACCGGGCTTGCGCTTCTGGAACACAGAAGCGGAGGCAGTACGCCTTCCCTGCTGGCTCTTTTCGGCCC
>CALWBC010000184.1 GCA_944375755.1 uncultured Mediterraneibacter sp.
GAAGTAAGTGGGCTCAGCATGGCGATGCAGTCCCCTGTTTTTGAACGTCCCCCAATCGAAAAAACTCATCCCGCCTGAATTCAGTTTCCATCAGAAACCTTCCCGTTAATGCACTAAATAGCTGACCAGCAGTGCCACGATCACGCAATGGATCACAAACATTACCGGAACGCCCACTACGAATTTCAATTTTCTTGTCTTATGGCGGAACAGAAGCATTGCCGCGAGCGCCCCTGCTGATCCGCCTGCAAGCGACAGCAGCAGGAGGGTTTTCTCTGAGATGCGCCATTTCTTCGACCTTGCTCTCCCCTTATCCAGACCGTATACAATCAGAGTGAAAATATTGATAATGATCAGATAATATTCCAGAATCTTCATACCGCGATCTCCTTCCTGAGCGTAAATGAATAGATGACTTTCTCCTTCACCCGCTTTCCTGTAAGCCTGGTCAGTGCCTGAGCGTAATAGTCGAGTTGGGCATGGTATTTCTCTTTCAGTTCCTGTGCTGTTTTCACACGGTCCGTCTTATAATCCAGTACAACGAGACCGTCCGGTTCCTCGAAATACACATCGATAATTCCCTGTACGAGTATCTGTTCCCCGGACGTATCCTCCGGATAGATCTCGGACGCATCCACGCCAAGCACGAAGGGCTGCTCCCGAAAGAGCTTTCCTTCCCGTGCCGCGCGCGACATCCGCTGTCCACTGCTGCAGTTCAGGAAATCAAGAATGTCTCCCGGGCGGATGCATGCCTCCATCTCAGGAGAGAGTCTCCCGGCGTCCCTGAAACGTTCCGCTGTCCGGATCAGCTTATCCTTATCATATTCTTCCTTAAAATCAATCAGCTCCAGCAGTTTATGGTAGGCGCTTCCCCGTGATGCTCCGGTCAGCGTCTCTTCTTCTTTTAAGAACTCCGGAATCAGCGGAACCACCTCCGGCTCCTCATACATCTCTTCCCCCGCTTCCTCGGCCAGGTAAGCCCTCTTCTTAAGCTCAGACACGGTAAACTTCAGCTTCATCCTGCCCTCAACGGCAAAGGGATACTCATAATCCATCTGCTCTGCCAGGCGTTCCTTAAGTTCCGGCACATATACGGCGGTTATATCCCAGTGTTCCAGCACATCCCGCGCGAGATCATCGGCTCTCATTTCCGCAGCAGTTTCTTCTGATTCTCCTCTGTACAGGCGGATCTCAACAGGCGGCTCGTTCCCCGACTCATCTTTCTTCCCGTAATTCAGCGCCGGCAGTATCCAGTCCAGACAGGTGCGTGCCTCTTCGATCAGGTGGACACCAGCCACAGGGCTTCCGTTCGAACCTGTATCAATATCCGGGATCGGATTCTCAGCGCATCCGGTCATGATCAGCTTCTCCTTTGCCCGGGTCAGCGCCACGTAGAGCACGCGCATCTCCTCGGCAAGGTTCTCAAGAACCGTTTCTTCCCGGATCATTTTCTTGAGGAATGTTGCCTCCTTTGTCCTGCGGGACAAGTCGATGTTGTCCAGTCCCACGCCCCACTCTGAATGAAGGATCACACTTCCGCGGGTATCCTGCGTATTGAACCTTTTTCCCATTCCTGCGGCAAACACAATCGGGAATTCCAGACCTTTGCTCTTATGGATACTCATGATCCTTACCGTATCCGCCTGCTCATCCATGATGCCGGCTTCCCCGTAGTCCACATCGTATTTTTTCAGCTGTTCGATATAGCGCACGAAGTTAAAAAGTCCTTTGTAACTCGTCCCCTCGAACGCTGCCGCACGTTCCACAAGCATCTCCACATTCGCCGCTCTCTGCGCTCCCCCCGGCATGGCGGTAATCGCCAGCCCGTATCCCGTCTCTTCTATAATCTCTGTAAGCAGATCATGGATCGGTGTGTAAGACACCCGACTGCGGAATCCTTCGGTCTGCCCGACAAAACATTTCAGTCTTCTCCGCAGCCCCTGGTCAGCACCTTCAGCGTAATCGGCGTCCTCGGTGTCCCCGCCGCCCTCTTCCGCATACCGGTACACTGCCTCGTAGAAGGGCAGATTTGGAAATGCTGTCCGTATCTCTGAGAGTTCTTCTGTGTTCACTCCCCCAAACGGCGAGGTCAGAACTGCTGCAAGCGGGAGGTCCTGCCTTGCGTTATCCAGGATCTTGAGGTAATCCAGAAGCACGCTGACTTCATAGGTCTCAAAGTACCCCTCCCGGCTCACAGAATAAGCCGGAATTCCTTCTTCAGCCAGCACCGAGGTAAACCGTTCCGCCCACCCCTGAATGCTTCTCGTCAGGATCACGATATCCCGATAACTGATCTTCCGGTATTCACCGGTCTCTTTGTCAAGGACAACACCTTTCCCGACCAGCTCCCGGATCCTTCGCGCGATCATCCTCGCTTCAGCGCTCCGCGCATCATCGTCTCCTGTTTCTTCTTTATCCAGAAGAAGCAGTTCCGTCCGGCAGTCATAGGAAATATTTCCTGGAAGTTCCGGGAATTTCGCGCCCGCGTACAGCGCTGCCTGGTCATCGTACTCGATCCCGCCCAGTTCCTGTTTCATGATCCGGTAGAAGATATAATTCACACTGTCAAGCACTTCCGGCCTGCTCCGGAAATTCTGATGCAGGTCAATCCGCTGTCTGCTGCCGTCAGTCAGGCTGTACGTGTGATATTTCTCCATGAACAATTCCGGCCTCGACAGACGGAAACTGTAGATACTCTGCTTTACATCCCCAACCATAAAGACATTCCATATTCCTTGCGACACCCGGGATACACTGTTGAGTATGGTCTCCTGAACAAGGTTGCTGTCCTGGTACTCGTCGATCATAACCTCCTCAAAGAGCTCCTGATACTCGCCCGCTGTCTGGGACGGCACGAGTTCTCCATCCTTCTCCTCCGTCAGTATCTCAAGTGCGAAATGCTCCATGTCATTGAAGTCAATCATGTTCCGGCTTTTCTTCTTCTCCGCAAACATTTCATCAAAACGGTTCACCAGCTCCGCCAGCATTTCCATGGAGGGCAGCGTCTCCGCCATATCTTTCTGCCACACCTCAGGCGATACATAGAAATACGTCTCCTGCATGTTCTTCAGCAGTTTCTTCGCCTGTTCGCGCAGCTTTTTCACCGCCTCTTTTTTATCCGCGGATACAGAATCGTCCTTCTTCGCTGAGAGCCGTTTCCAGCCGATACTTTCCGCCAGAGCGTACATTGTCTCGAAATCTCCGGCTTCCTGAAGTTTCCGGAATCCCTTCAGATCCGCTTCCAGCATATCCGCATACATGTACGGGCCATCCGACTCCTCACAGATCTTCATCCCCCGCTCAAGAACGCGGCAGATATTTTCCGTGCGAACCCGCACTCTCCGGGCTGCTGTATCCATAATATCAGATACAAATCCGCCTTCCTGCACCCGGTAGGCGTCCACACACCGCTCCAGCCACTGTTCCGGCTGGGGGTAACTCCTGGAATACTCGTACAGCTTCAGGATAATCTCTTCGATCTTGCGGTCGCTCCGCCCGGTTCCGAACCGCTCCACAAAGTCAAGAAACGCTTCGCTCCCTTCCGCGTAGCACTCTTCCAGCAGTTCGCCGAGGACATCCTGCTTCAGCAGTTTTAACTCGCCCTCTTCCGCGATCCGGAAACCGGGGTCTATCCCGATCACATGAAAATGATCCCGGATCACAGAGAGGCAGAAACTATGGATCGTCGTTATGGAAGCGCTGTGAATCAGTGTGGCCTGCCGCTCCAGATGCGCATCGCCGGCACGCTCCTGAAGCTTCTTCTCAATCGCTGCCCCGATTCTCTCCTTCATCTCTGCAGCAGCCGCTTCCGTGAAGGTCACGATGAGCAGCCGGTCCACATCAACGGGATGCTCCGTCTCTGTGAGCCGCTGAATAATCCGCTCTACCAGAACGGCTGTCTTTCCCGATCCCGCCGCAGCGGAGACGAGGATATTCCGGTCTCTTAAGTCAATCACCTTCTGCTGCTGTTCCGTCCATTTCACGCTCATCGCTCCTCACCTCCTTTGTCCGTTACAGGCGTCTCTTTCTTATACTGACCGCCTGCTGGATGCTGCCTTCCCGCTGGCCGTGATCCGCCTGCTGCCTGCTGCTCTTTCGCGCTCTCCGAATCGCTCCGTTTCTCCGCCACAGCTTCCATCATCATGTACGCTGCTTCCTCCATGGAGTATTTCTCCAGTTTCCTGTATGTGCATCCGTCGATTTTCGGATCAAATCCGCAGATATCCCTGTATGCGCAGTAGTCACACCCGGTCTCATTCCCCATCTCATAGGGCTGTGCCTGCACCTCTCCCGCATACATTTCATCCTTCAGACTCTCCTCTTTCCTCTGCGTATATTTCAGCACCGCCTCAAATGTCTTTGGCGGCAGCGCCCGTGACGCCCGGCTTAATGAGCCGTCCTTGTTCCGCCCGAGAGGGAACAGAACCGAAGTCCCCGAGAGATCCCGCTCCAGATGAGAGACAACTGCATCGTCCCCGTTCACAAGTCCGTCCAGCCTGAGCTCCTTCAGGATACTCTTCTCCACCTCGGCGTCACTGTCTTTCCGTTCCACGACCGGATCCTGTATCCGGTAATAAAAGATCCCTGCAGGCACAATCTCCTTCCCCGAATAGTTCCGCTTCTCCACATCCACTGCTGCATTTAAATATACCGGCAGCTGAAGCTGAAGTCCATGGTACAGAGCCGTAATGTCAAAGCTCTTCATCCCGGTCTTGTAGTCCGTGACCTTGACATAAACGCATTCATCATCTTCGCATATGTCGATCCTGTCGATCTTTCCGCTTCCGAATTTCAGCTCATACCCGCTGGGGACAAAATCCCCTTTCTCAAGCTGTTTGCCGAGTGCCCAGACAGAACGCCGGATGAGCCTTGTAATCCGCTGAATCATGTATTCATTCCGCGCGGAACTGAACAGAACTGTATTGCCGTAATCAAGCACGCTCTCTTCCACGCTCTCCCGGATCAGTTCGTCCCGCATCTTTTCCGGCATCTCCGCCCAGCTGAGTTTCTCCCGGTCCGCTTTCCTTGCAAAACGCTCCAGCGACTGGTGCGCAATATTTCCCAGATCCAGCGCCTCAAATCCATACTCCTCCCGGTCTGTCAGCCGAAGCCCGTAGTTCAGAAAATGTGCATAGGCGCAGGAAGCAAACTGCTCCAGCCTCGTCACGCTGACGCGGCTGCGGTCCGGATACAGTTCTGCCGCGCGCTTTTCTCCAAGCCTTGGACTGTCCTTTCGCAGGAATCCTGCCTGAAGAATCCGCTCCAGATCTTCCCGGCTCCGCTCGTCTGAGGCAAACCATGTATACATCTCTTTCCATTCCCCGTTTACGCCTTCCCTCCGGTCACGGATTCCCTCCGCCACCTTCCGGATGCCTGTTCTGCGAGTAATCTCCTGTTCCGAAAGCAGCCTTTTCTCTTCATCAACAGTCGCTATGCCCGGATAAAGTCTGCGGATATCCGAGATCAGATAAGCCGGCCGCAGCCCCTTCCCGTCTCCCGACACTTTAGACCAGGAGAGAAAGAGGTATTCGGATGGTTTGGTAAGATTCATATAGAGATAAAATTTCTGAATATATGTCTGTTCCTTTGGTCCGGGTGAGAGCGCAATCTCGCTGTTTTTAAACTGTTCACGGTCCCGTTCGGAGAGCAGGCCTCCTGATCCCAGGTTGCCGGGAAGCAGCGTGTCATTGGCGCCCACGAAAAAGAGAGCTTTGATATCCCTTATTCTGGTACGTTCCACATCACCGATCACCACCTGATCCAGACTGGGCGGAATCACTCCCACCTTCGCCTCCTCAAGTCCGGCGTCCAGAAGTTCACAGTACTCTTTGAGAGAGATTTTCTCATCGCCAAGCAGGGTGACAAACTTGTCGAACAGTTCCATCACAATGCGGTAAACCTGGGCGTACTCCTTCGCAAGAGCCAGCTCGCCCCTGTTCTGAAACTCCTGCTCCATGGCGCTTAATTTCTCCTGCATCTTTTCGCCTGTGATAAATTCATAGATCGCAAGCGTCACATCCCGCACTGTCTTGCTGCGCTGTTTCAGCACAAACACAAGCGCATCCACCTTCTCCACAAACCGCACTCTCAGATGATTCAGCTCCCCCAGTTCCTCCTCAGAGATCATCGGCGTGCGCCGTACCCACGCCTGCTGCCATTTCCGGTATCCTTTGATGCCGAGAGCCAGGCAGTAGTTTTCCATCCGATCCACTTCATCGTCCGTAAATCCGCTCAGGCCGGTGCGCAGGTAGCGGAACACACTCTCATAAGTAAAATTCTCCTCCGCCATTGCAAGCAGGCTTCTCAGATATTCCACAAACGCGTTCAGCAGGATGCTTTTCTTGTGGTCCATAAACACCGGGATATCAAACAGCACGCACGCCTTTTCCATCGCGTCCGCGTACACATTCATATCCGATGCAATCACCGCGATATCCCTGTAGTGATACCCCCGCTCCCTCACCAGACGCCGGATCTCTCCCGCCGCATACTGCGCTTCCATCCGCGGATTGCGCGCTTCGTGGAGAGTGATGGAATCCTGCGGCGATTCATATTTTCTTCCGGAGTAGCGGAAGATCTCTGATTCCAGAAATGCCATGGCAGGATTACCGCAAAACCGCCGCGGCGGCTGTCCATACAGACAGACAGGTTCTTCTACTTCCGTCCCGTTCTCCCCGGCGATCTTCACAAGCGATGTAACCATCTGTTTACTCATTGAAAAAAGCTGGTATGGGTGCCTGTAGACAAACGGATCCTCACGCCCATCCATCTCAACCGTGACAATCACCTTCTCACACACTTTCAGAAGCTCTCCCAGAAGCCGATCCTGCACAGGCGTAAATCCCGTGAAGCCATCCATCGCCACAACGCTTCCCTTAAGGACAGATGAGTCCGGAACCGCATCGCTCAGCACATCCAGCATCTCCTCTTTTGTAATATATTTTTCTCTTAAATAATCCTCAAATCCTTCATATACTTTCCGGATATCCTTCAGTTTATAATAGAGATAACTCTCCTGGCTGAGCCCGTCCATGAACCCGTCCAGCCTCTCAAAATCCACTCCATACTGCGTAAACTCGGATATGACGGACTTCACCTCACTGATGTACCCCTGTTTCTTCAGATTCCCCTTCAGCACGGTCAGTTCATTCTCATAATTCGCCGCGATTTTCCGGATCACAAGATTCTTTCCCTCATCATCCAGAACCGCTCTCTGATCCTTCCCTACTTCTTCAAATACACGGTGCGCAAGACGCCCGAAACTGAGCACATCTATATTCATAATCCCGCCCCGCGGGTGAGCGAGGCAGAGATCTTTCTGCGTCTGCATGGTAAACTGCTCCGGAACAAGAACAATGTAATTTTTCTCCGGATGTTCCATGGATTCTTTTACAATACGCTGATAAAGGTAATGCGATTTTCCGCTTCCGGAATTTCCGAATATGAACTGTAATGACATGTAGTCCCTCCATCTGAATCTGACAAGTTTGGCAAATCATTTTCACGCCATATTCAGAATTATATCACATCTTCAAGAACAGTTCCGCTATTTTATAATTTGTGATTGACTTTCGCCATCCTCTCTGATATTCTTGTTGCAGGATTAAGGGAGAACAGGATCTCCCGCAAGATTGGAGCTGAAAAGATGATTATTATTTCCTGCTGATTTACAATAATGCATGGCATATACTCAGGCTTATATTGGGGCATGTTTTCTTTTTTATGTTTATGCCTGTCTGTTCCGGCCGGATTTTTCGTGCCGCGCTGTTTCGCCATGCACCCGCAGGAAAGTATTTTCATCTTCATGCTTCATACAGAATGTAAAATGTGGCACATCTGACGGATACGGCTCTTTTGTTTTTTGCCGTGCCGCACAGATGGGATCCTGGCAGATGCCTCCGGCATCCCGGATATTTTCGGACGAATACAAATGTATGCAGCAGAACCGCGGAAAACTTTCCCGCGGTTCTTTTCTGTTGCATTTTAACATTCATTGCAAATTTGAATGCAGAACGGAAATTCTGCTGTCCGCTCTGCGGTTTGCTTGCTGAAAGGAGGCATGCCATTATATCACTGATACAGGTCAGTCATTTAGGCTTTACTTATGAAGGCAGTTATGATCCGATTTTTGACGATGTCACGTTCCAGATCGACACGGACTGGAAAATCGGCTTTATCGGAAGAAATGGTAAGGGGAAGACTACCTTCCTCAAACTGCTCCTGAATGAATATGAATATACAGGAACAATTACAGCATCCACGGATTTCGAATACTATCCCTTCCCGGTATCTGATCCGGATCTGCCCACATATGAGGTGGCGGAACAGATAAATCCTGTTATGGAACAATGGGAGCTGATCCGCGAGCTGAGTCTCATGGACACGCCGCCCGAGATTCTGTACCGGCCTTTCCGGACACTGAGTTTCGGCGAACAGACCAAGGTGCTGCTTGGAACGCTCTTCCTGAAAGAGCACTCTTTTCTTCTCATCGACGAACCGACCAACCATCTGGATTCTGCTGCCCGGGAAAAGGTTGCTGATTATCTGTCGCAGAAAAAAGGCTTCATCCTCGTCTCCCATGACAGAGACTTTATGGACCGGTGCGTTGACCATGTCCTCGTCCTGAACCGGAGTTCGATCGAAATACGTAAAGGGAACTTCAGTTCCTGGCAGGAGGATAAAACCGCGCGGGATAATCTGGAGCTTCGCCAGAATGAACAGCTTCAAAAAGACATCCGCAAATTAAAGGAAGCTGCCAGACAGGCAGAACGCTGGTCTGATAAGCTGGAAAGCACGAAAACCGGCACTCGCTCTTCCGGTCTGCGCCCTGACCGCGGATACATCGGCCATCATGCCGCAAAAATGATGAAGCGTTCTCTCAATCTGGAGCGCCGCCGGGAAAACGCTGTCCGGGAAAAGGAACAGTTATTAAAGGATGTGGAAACGATCGAGGATCTCCGGCTGAACACACTCGCTTTCCACAGCCGAAGACTTGCCTCATTGAATAATGTATCTATCCAATATAACGATGCTGACCGCCCTCTTATTACAGATTTCCGGCTCGAGATCATGCAGGGCGACCGAATTGCATTGTCCGGCAGAAACGGCTGCGGAAAGTCCAGTGTCATCAAGCTTCTTCTCGGAGAGGATATACCGCACACCGGAGAGGTATATGTCGCTGAAGGACTGAAAATCTCTTATATTTCGCAGGACACTTCATTCCTCCGGGGCAGCCTGTCCGAATTTGCTTATCAGTGCGGGCTGGATGACTCGCTCTTCCGCGCCGTGCTTAGAAAACTGGGGCTGGAAAGGGCTCAGTTCGACAAGAAGATTCAGGACTACAGCGAGGGTCAGAAAAAGAAAGTACTGCTCGCAAGGTCGCTTTGTGAGCCAGCTCATCTCTTCATCTGGGATGAACCGCTCAACTATATCGACGTCTTCTCACGCATGCAGCTGGAGGACCTTATCCTGTCCTTTCAGCCCACCCTGCTCTTTGTAGAGCATGATCGGATTTTCCGTGAAAAAATTGCGACACAGACTGTAGAATTCAAAATGCCGGAATGACAGCCCCTGAATTTATTTCAAATATAATTTTAAAAAACAGCGGGGAAAATCTCTTCTCTCCGCTGTTCTTTATGTGTTGTTATTCTTTTTCTATCTTATTTCACCAGCTCCTGCAGTTTGCTCTTCGGCACCGCTCCAACCTGTTTTCCTGCAATCTCGCCGTTCTTGAATGCGATGAATGTCGGAATGCTCATTACTCCGTAGCGCTGTGCTACTGCCATTTCCTCATCGATATTGATCTTGCACACTTTTACGCCGGCTTCCTCGCCTGCAAGTTCCTCCACTACCGGTCCCATCATCTTGCATGGTCCGCACCAGTCTGCATAGAAATCAACCAGCACCGGCTGATCTGCCTGCAGCACTTCCTGATCAAAATTTTCTGTCGTTAATTTTACAACTGCCATAATTTATTTCCTCCTTAAATTCCAATTCCATCTGTTCGTATTCCTCTCTGCGAGGATTAATTACAGTATATCACGTTATTTTCTTTTTTCCGTGATAAAATCACAAAGTTTCAGATTTTTCCCAGTCTTTCCGGATCTACGATAATTACTTTTCCCCTCCCCAGCTTTACAAGACCATCTGACTGGAACTGTTTCAGTATTCTCGTTACGACTTCCCGCGCTGTTCCCGCATCTTTGGCAATCGTCTCATGGGTAAGGCTGAGCTCATCTCCGCCTTCCAGTGCCCTGTGTTCCAGGAGTGCTCCCGCGATTCGCGATGCCACATTGGAAAACAGGAACTGATTCAACAGCCACATAATATCTGAAAATTTTTCAGATATCATCTCCATTGTGTAGTCTTTCACAACCGCGCTCTCATCATACAGTCTGCGATACACTTTCTTCGGGATCGTATAGATCGTACAGTCTGTTTCCATTTCCATATCGAGCTCAATGTCCATACCATTTAGCATGCACGCCGCGCTCAGAATACTGACATCTCCGCCAATCAGCCGGAACAAAGTGATATCTCCGCCGCCCGGCGATGTGATGAACACACGCACGCGCCCCGAACCGATAATCTGTACTCCAGCGCATTCTCCGCCGCCGAAATGAAGCTGTGTTTTCTTCTCACAGTGGCTCTTCACCGTATTCCGGCAGAGCTCTGTTTTCTGCTGTTCTGTCAGACTCTCCCAAAAAGGAAACGCATTTCTCAATAATTCTTCCATAATTCTGCACCCGCCTTCCTCTGCATTATATCTGACATTGCTTTTGAAGTAAAGTCAGTGAGTTCTGATAATAGATTCTTTCATAATTATTCACCCATAAGTCTGTATTACTTCTTTTAAAAATGCACAGCAATTCTTTACATTTTTTAGTAATTTCATAATGTTTCGGACACGCATTTTTCACATTTGCGTAATAAACTATTCAACGAATTGAAGGGAGTATGATAGGAAATGACAAACGAACAGTACTACACTCTGATCCAGCCTTATAACGATGCCATGGATCTGATTCTGACACGGCTTAATATATTGAATCATCAGGTCTATGACAACGATGAGACTCAGCCAATCCACAGTATTACAAACCGCATAAAAGAAAAAGAAAGCATTGAGCGGAAACTGGAATCCAGAGAATATCAGCCGAGTGTACATAATGCCAAAACCCAGCTTCATGATATTGCAGGGATTCGCGTCATCTGCTATTTTGAACACGATATACGGGAACTTGCCAGATGCCTGAAAAAGCAGTCCGACCTGATCATTATCACAGAAAAAGACTACATCTCCTCTCCAAAACCAAACGGTTACCGGAGCTATCATCTGATCATCGGCGTACCTACCTATTACATGGATGGAATGGAATACTATCCTGTCGAAATCCAGTTCCGTACAATCTCCATGGACTTCTGGGCCGCGATGGAACACCGCATCTGCTACAAAAGCCAGCCGTTCAATGAGATTGAAATGAAAAATGCCTTCCGGCAGTATTCAGATATATTAGAAAAGATGGAGAAATCATTCGAAGTGTACAGTGAAAATGCAGCGGAAATCTGAGTTTGTCGAACAGAAACCTCAGACAGAACAAGTCCGAAATCCGCAGGAGATAATTATTGAAAACGTATTCTGCGGGAAGGGGATACCGGATGCGGTTCCGCTCCAGGATCTAAGAAAAACTAAATGAGCGGGAAACCTGCTAAAGACAGGATTGAAAATGGAACAACTCGCTTTGCTCAGACAATTTCCATTTTCAATCCAACGCAGTTTTCCTGCTCATTAACTTTTTCTA
>CALWBC010000185.1 GCA_944375755.1 uncultured Mediterraneibacter sp.
CGGTGTGGAACGATCTGGTCTATTTTCCGGTTGCCGCCCTGTCAGAACCGGATCCGGGAGCCACATTTGAAAATCCCTGGATGTTTGAACGCACATAGGGGAATGCCCGGCTTCATGAAGGAACGGATCTGATGCCTCCGACAAACGAACGTAGAATTTATCCCGTAGTCAGCATGACGGACGGAGTGGTGGAAAAGATGGGATGGCTGGAACTGGGCGGATGGAGGATCGGCATCCGCGCGCCCCACGGCGGGTATTTTTATTATGCCCACCTGTCCTCCTATGCGGATCTTGAAATCGGAGACACAGTCTCTGCCGGAGAGTTTCTCGGATTTATGGGAGATACCGGATACGGTACGACAGAAGGGACATGCGGAAAATTTCCGGTTCATCTGCATCTTGGCATCTATCTTGACATCAATGGACAGGAAATCAGCGTGAATCCCTATTTTGTACTGAAATTTACCGAAGACAGCCGGATCCATTATCATCTGGAGACAAGATCCGCCGGATAGGCTTCCCCACATTCTGAAAGCATGCTATAATAGTTGCGCACTATACCGAACGGAGGAAAATCAATGAATCTGCCAGAATCATTTGAACATAACATGAAACATCTGCTGGGAGAGGAAGAGTACAGGGCATACCTCGACTGCTTCGATGAACCCAGACACTACGGGCTGCGCGTAAATACGGCAAAGATATCCGTGGATGATTTCCTGAAAATCGCTCCCTGGCCGCTTGAAAAAGTACCGTGGATCAGCAACGGATTTTATTATGACGGAGAAAACTGCCATCCCGCGAAGCATCCGTATTATTTCGCAGGACTTTACTATCTGCAGGAGCCAAGCGCCATGACTCCCGCGGACCGCCTTCCTGTCAGGCCCGGCGACCGGGTACTGGACGTATGCGCGGCCCCCGGAGGAAAAGCGACGGAACTGGGAGCAAAATTAAAAGGGAAGGGGCTTCTTGCCGCCAATGATCTGAGCAGTTCCAGAGCCAAAGGTCTCCTTAAGAATCTGGAGCTCTTTGGCATCGGCAATATTATGGTATTAAGCGAAGAGCCCGGAAAGCTGATTCCATATTTCAGAGAATATTTCGACAAGATTCTGATCGATGCCCCCTGTTCCGGAGAAGGAATGTTCCGGAAAGACCGTAAAATGGTACGCGCATGGGAGGAGCACGGGCCGGAAAAAAAAAAAAAAATACAGAGAAGTATCATCACCCAGACGGCAGAAATGTTAAAGCCCGGCGGCATGATGCTCTATTCCACCTGCACGTTTTCTCCTGAGGAAAATGAGCAGACCATCGAATATCTGCTCTCTGTTCATCCGGAATTTGATGTGTGCGAAATCGAAGGCTATGAAGGGTTCCGCCCGGGAATGCCCGAGATGACGGAAAGCAATGATGAGCGCCTCAGAAAGACAGTCCGGATCTTTCCGCATCACATGAAAGGAGAGGGGCACTTTCTCGCCCTTCTGAAAAAAGCGGGTGAGAGCAGAGTTCACCCGGTTTCGGAAAAATCAGGAAGCCGTAACAGAGCGGCACTGAAAAAACTGCCCGAAGAGCTGACCTCTTTTCTCAGCTGCATTGACCGGGAATTCGACTACGACTGTCTGGATATCAGAGGAGAGAAAGTTTACTATATGCCGGAAGGGCTCCCTCCGCTGAACGGAATCCGTTTTCTCCGCACCGGCCTGCTCCTGGGCGAACTGAAGAAAAAACGTTTTGAACCAAGCCAGGCGCTTGCCATGAACCTGAGAAAAGAAGAATTTCCATTTACCCTTGATTTCCCTGCGGACGACGAGCGGGTTATCAAATATCTGAAAGGGGACACGCTGGATGTGGAAGACCTGGCGTCCCCGAAAGAAAAAGGATGGTATCTGGTCTGTGTGGACGGTTATCCTCTCGGCTTCGGAAAGCTTGCCGGTCAGATGCTGAAGAACAAATATCTTCCGGGATGGCGGTGGCAGTCGTCATGAAAATCCGGCTGGACAAATATCTGGCGGACATGGGATGCGGAACAAGAAGCCAGGTGAAACAGGAAATCTCAAAAGGACATGTCACGGTAAACGATGCCGTTGTGAGGCGTCCGGAATATAAAATCAATACGGATGAGGACCGTGTATGTCTGTCCGGCTTGGACGTTGCCTACGAAAAATATGAGTACTATATGCTCAACAAACCGGCAGGTGTTGTATCTGCTGTCAGGGATTCCGTTGACAAAACCGTCCTCGATCTGATCGACAGCCGCAGGGATGATCTGTTCCCTGCAGGACGGCTGGACAAGGATACCGAGGGGCTTCTTCTGATCACCAATGACGGAGAGCTGGCCCATCGGCTGCTATCGCCACGAAAACACGTGGACAAGGTATATTATGCGCGAATAGACGGGGAAGTGACGGAGGATGACATCATCCGGTTCAGAAACGGAATCGATATCGGGGATGAGAAACCGTCGCTTCCGGCAGAGCTTGAGATCCTTCGTTCCGGCAGAGAATCCGAGATTCTCCTTACAATACGGGAAGGACGCTTCCATCAGGTGAAGCGGATGTTCCACGCGACAGGAAAAGAAGTACTCTACCTGAAACGGCTGCAGATGGGAACCCTGAAACTGGATGAAAATCTTGCCCCGGGTGAATACCGGAGACTGACAGAGGAAGAGGTAAACGCATTATGATGAACGGAAAAGAGGCTGCCATATTCGATATGGACGGATCCCTTGTGGACTCCATGTGGATCTGGCCCGAAGTGGATCGGATCTACATGCAGAAATACGGGCTCACTCAGCCGGATACCTTTCACAAGGACATAGAAGGAAAGAGCTATACGGAAACCGCACAGTATTTTGTGGATACGTTTTCAAACCTGCACCGGACAAGGGAGCAGGTGATGGAAGAGTGGAAGGACATGACCATTCATCTCTATGCCACAAAGGTTTTTCCAAAGCCCGGCGCCATGGAATTTCTCAGACATGCGAAAGAGCACGGCATACTGCTTGGAATTGCAACGAGCAATAACCGTGAAATCGCGGATGCCGCTCTGCGCGCCAGGGGACTGGACCGGTATTTCGACTCTGTGCGGACCTCCTGTGAAGTGGCTGCAGGAAAACCCGCGCCTGACGTCTATCTGAAGGTGGCGGAGGATCTCCGTGTAGATCCTTCCCGCTGCCTGGTATTCGAGGATGTTCCGAACGGCATCCTTGCCGGAAAGAATGCCGGAATGGAGGTCTGCGCTGTTGATGATGAATTTTCCCGTCCGGATGAAGCGGAAAAGAAGCGGCTGGCCGATTATTTCATCCACGATTTTTATGATATCATGAACCACACTTACGAACGATGCAGGAGTGACAGAATATGAACTGTAAATTTTTGCCTGTCTGCCGTGCCGACATGGAGGAGCGCGGCTGGGACAAAGTTGATTTCGTATACGTAATCGGTGATGCCTATGTGGATCATCCCTCCTTCGGACACGCTGTCATCAGCCGCGTTCTTGAAAGCCGCGGCTACCGGGTAGGAATCATATCCCAGCCGGACTGGAGGGATCCTTCCAGCATTACGGTTTACGGGGAACCGCGGCTG
>CALWBC010000186.1 GCA_944375755.1 uncultured Mediterraneibacter sp.
GTTGATTGACGGGAAGGTTTCTGCTGGAAACTACAGCCGTGATGTATTTTTCCGACCGGATGCGCCAGTCCCCTGTTTTTGAACGTCAGCTGCTTGGAAAACTCATCCCGTCTGAATTCAGTTTCCATCAGAAAGCTTCCTGTAAATGGACAAAACAGCTGAAATTGTATGCGATGTAATAATTTACTGATAATTTGAAATTAAATGAAAAAAATACGAAAAACTTATTGACAATACCAAAGATGAGTGTTAATATAAAGTCAACAAATAAAACTGAATGAACAATCAAACAAAAAGAGATAAGCGCTTATCCTTTAAGTAAGAAAATTCAAAGAAGTTTTATTTATCCAACGGGCATCGGGATTGACGAATGGATAATCAGATGTAGAGAAAGATCATAATGACGAGAAAGTTATGAGAGAAGTAAAATCTATATCAGGGGGAAGGTTATCGAGGAGTCAAGGTCCGGAGGAAATTTATGAACAGGAGGTACGGACCGCCGGGAACATAAGTTAAATCTATCAAATAAAAAAGATAGAAAGAGGTAAAAAAAGAATGATAGAAATATCAGAATGAAGGTGGATGTTAATTGAAATATTACGATTAGCATCCATCTTCTTGTTTGCGCGTTTTTCGGATGTCCGGACTGAAGTGGTTCATATGGAAACGGGGGTTCCGGGTCAACTGTTCATAGATCGTTCATATCAACTCTATTGTCAATGAATCGAAAAATTGTTAAAATAGATGAGGAAGCAGGAACCTGAAGGAGGGTTCTGGCTTTTGAGGGGAATAAAACAAGGGACAAAGGTGGAGTATTTATGAATGTAAATGAAATTGTAACACAGTTGCAGAATATTGATTTGAGTGTGCTGTTTTCTCAGAACACGGAAGCCGGACATGCTTTGTCAGGCATTGAAATGATTCTTTTCGCAGTGATTGCCGCGGCAGGGATTCTGCTCTGTCTGTTTGGCCTGAAGATTGTACGGTTCTGGGCTGCGGTCTTTGGCCTTCTGGCAGGTTTTACGGGCGGATTTCTGATTTCCTGGCACCTGGGCGTGGAAGATCTGTTCTCCTTGATCATCGGACTGGCTGCGGGGCTTATTCTGGCAGTTCTGGGCGCTGTGCTGTACCGGGTGGGAATTTTCCTGACTGTGTTTCTTTCAGCGGGAATTGTCTGCATAAACCTGCTGAACCCGCAGGACTGGATTTTCCTTGGTATCTGCCTGGGCATCGGACTTATTCTGGCTGTTCTGTCGATCTGGTTCGCAATGGTGGTCACGATTCTGGCAACATCGCTGTTCGGAGCGATTGTTTTCGGAAATGCCATGAGTGTTCTGGTGCCGCAGATTGGAGCTCAGAATATCATCAGAATTGCGGTGATTGCGGCGGCAGCGGTGATCGGTATTCTGGTTCAGCTTCTGCTGGAATCAGGCAAGCGTAAAAAGAGAAACCTGAAGAAGGCGGCTGAGATCAGGGAGCATGAGTCTACGGAGAATGAAGTGGAGCGGGCGAGAGCCATGTTTGATGATGCGGAGAGTCCGTCGGGGACGGAGACAGAAGAACCGGCAGTGCCGCATGATGACGATGAGACCTTCCTTTCCCTGGACGAGTTTGAAGATGATCTGGATGATGATGAACCGGAGGAAGAAGAGTTTGAAGAAGTTGATCTGACAGAGGAGGTTCTTCTGGAAGATGACGGGGATGATGAGTATGACGGGGATGATGAGTATGGCGGGGACGATGAGTATGAGGACGAAGATGAGGGGGATCTGGATGATGAGGATCTGGTGATGGTCGATCTGGAAGACGACATTCTGGATGAAGAAGACGAGGATGATCCGGAAAGAAGAGGATAATATATGAAGATTGATATGCACTGTCATGTGAAAGAAGGTTCTATTGACAGCAAAGTGGGGCTGGAAGAGTACATTACAATCCTGAAAAAGCATGGTTTTCAGGGGATGGTTATAACAGATCATGATACGTATAACGGCTATCGCTACTGGAAGGAGAATATCAAGGGAAAGAAACATACGGATTTTGTCGTGCTCAAGGGAATTGAGTATGACACCCGTGATGCGGGACATATCCTGGTGATTATGCCTGAGGGAGTGAAGATGCGGCTCCTTGAGATGCGCGGAATGCCCCTTGCCCTTCTCATCGACCTGGTTCATCGCAATGGCGGAGTGCTCGGGCCGGCTCATCCGTGCGGAGAGAAATATATGAGCTTTACCAATGCGCGGCGGTACTATCTGTCGCCGGAGATTGTGAAGCGGTTCGATTTCATAGAAGCGTTTAACAGCTGTGAGTCTGTTCAGTCCAATGCCGACGCGGCAAAGCTGGCGAAGAAGTATGGAAAGATAACGACCGGAGGAAGTGATTCTCACAAACCGGACTGTGTAGGGCGGGGCTATACGATTCTGCCGGAGCCTGTGACCTGCGAGACGGAGCTGATCTCTCTGATTCATAAGAAGACGCCGCTGAAAGCGGGCGGTACGCTGTATGAGAAAACGACAAAAGAGAGGATCGGAAAGATCAACAAGCTTCTTGTCTATTCCTTCTGGGTATATAATAAGAGCGGTGAGCTGATCAAACGCAGGGGAAGAAACAAGAAAATGGAGGAAGAGCATCCGTTCGATCCCATTGATCCCATTGAACTGTATTATCATTCATGAAAAAAGCTGTCTGTCAGTTATTTCTTTAACTGATAGACAGCTTTATTATTCTGAATCTCTTTTGTAATCATTTTCTGACGGATCATATATGGAAGGATCGAGTCGAGAAACTGCTTCGGATCTGTAACCGCGATCTGTTCTTTCATAAAAGGCTGTTTCGCGGTAAGCCCTTTTACATACGGTTCCAGCTCCCTGGCGGTCATGGGACCGTTTTTCTTCAGAGCTTTCTTCACGCTGGAAATTCCTCTGGCGCTGAGCATGTTTGAGAGATCCTGATTCTGACGGGCGGAACGCCACAGTCCCCAGCCGTAGACGATCATGGTTGCCAGCGCGAAGAGGAGTACATAGGGGATATACTGAAGGATATTTTCCATTATTTCCGTGCCTCTCCTTTCCAGTAGATCAGATAGTTATCGTGCAGAATTTCAAGAAATTTGATCAGACGGGAAAGGGATTTCTCCATCTTCGGATATTTCTGATCCAGTTCTTTTGAGAGCTGATGCACATCTTTGGTATCGTCAATGGCAAGCCATACGAAACTGCCGTAATCGTCCATTTTGATATCGCTGACTCTCGGACGGTGGAAAAACTTCTGGGCGATTCTGTGATAGAATCCCTTCCATTCGACGTAGAGAGTAACTTTTCCGTCATCTGCTGTCTCGTACTCGACTTCCGGGTTCTTTACCGGAATATAATCCAGATAATTCTGACTGTTCTTCTTTTTCATTGATCGTGTTGTCCTCACATTTTTAATATTACTGTTATTTCCTTATTATTTAATGCTATCACCATAACACAGAAAGAAACAGCCTGCAAGAGGCAGGCTGTATATACAGCAGTTCAGCCCGCGCGGCGCGCGAAGCTGAACTGTGAATGCCGTATGAATTATTTTTCTTTCTTCATACACAGTCTTCCGAGATAAACCAGAAGCAGGATGAAGACGATAAGGCTTACAAACTGTGGTGTCGTGAAGTTGAATTTTGCACTCAGGTTGATTGCGGAGTCAACTTTGAGAACCGCAAGAACCGCAAGTACGATACCCATGATACCCTCTCCGGCGATCAGACCGGAAGTAAAGAGCACACCACGGTCGCCGCGTGCTTTCTTCTCTTCGTCAGTTCCTTTGATTTTCTCAACGATAAATCTGACAGCACCACCGGCCATGATACCGGCACTTAAGCTGAACGGCAGGTACATACCTACTGCGAACGGCATTACCGGAACTTTCAGGATCTCAGCCACAACAGCTACGAAGACACCGATAAAGATCAGAGCCCACGGAAGTTCCGCGTTCATGATACCTTCAACAAGCATCTTCATCATGGTAGCCTGCGCTGCAGGGATCTGCTCTGTACCGTAGCCCCATGCTTCGTTCAGAAGATAGAGAACGAAACCGATAGCCGCTGCGGATACAACAACACCGAGCAGCTCACCGAGCTGCTGTTTCTTCGGTGTAGCGCCAACGATAAATCCGGTCTTCAGGTCCTGTGAAGTATCTCCGGCGATAGCAGCGACGATACAGATGATACCGCCGATTGCGATCGCGCCGACCATACCTGTTGTTCCGTCTGTTCCTGTCGCTTTCAGAAGAATCGTAGCGATGATCAGAGTCGCGATCGCCATACCGGAAACCGGGTTGTTGGAAGAACCGATCAGTCCGACCATACGGGAAGAAACAGATGCAAAGAAGAATCCGAAGATAACTACAACCAGTGAACCGAACGGATTAACCGGGAATGTAGGAATCAGCCAGATCGCGATAATGATAACCACGATAATGGCGAGCAGAATCGGCATCGGCAGATCCTGCTGTGTACGTACTACATTGGTCTGCGCATGTTTCTTGGACATGCTCTTCATAGCCTGTTTGAATGTACGGATGATCAGCGGGAATGTCTTGATCAGGCTGATCATACCGCCGGCAGCAACGGCGCCGGCACCGATGTATTTGATGTAGTTGGACCACAGATCGCTTGGCGCCATGGAGGAAACCGGATCTGTAGCCGGGAAGATCGTAGCGTCTCCGCCGAACAGAGCGATGATCGGCATGATCACGAACCAGCTCAGTGTACCGCCGGCCAGCATATAGCTGGAGATCTTCGGTCCGCAGATAAATCCGACACCGGCAAGTGACGGGAGTACCTGGATACCGATCTGGGATCCGGCATAGCTCTGGAATGCGTATCCGATCTCACTCGGGAAAAGTTTCAGTCCGTCAGCGACGAATTTGTATACCGCCGCGATACCAAGACCTTTGAATACGGAAGCAGCCTTGCTTCCTCCCTCTTCTCCTGCGAGAAGAACTTCCGCACAGGCAGTTCCTTCCGGGAACGGAAGTGTGCCGTGCTCCTCAACGATCAGAGCCTGACGCAGTGGAACCATGAAGCAGACTCCGAGGAGACCGCCGAACAGAGCGATCAGGAAGATTGTCATAATGCTTGGAAATTCGATTTTCCCCTCCTCAGCCCAGAGAAACAGAGCCGGCAGCGTAAAGATAGCACCGGCTGCCAGTGATTCTCCGGCAGAACCGATTGTCTGTACCAGGTTGTTCTCAAGGATAGAATCCCTCCTCAGGATTACACGGATGATTCCCATGGAAATAACGGCCGCCGGAATAGAAGCGGAAATCGTCATACCAACGAGAAGTCCGAGATATGCATTCGCTGCGCCGAATACAATCGCGAGAAGACAACCAATCAGTGCAGATGTCACCGTGAATTCCGGAACGATTTTATCCGCGGGAATATACGGTTTGAACTCATTTTTGTTGTCCATTTTTTTCATTCCTTTCTTAGATTTTTAACGACTTCTTAACGCAGTCCCGACCATTATATCACTGGAATGTGGTAAAGGAAAGCAGAAAATAATAGAAAAACTTGTCGTGATAAAAAGTGCAAAAAATGTGATAAAAAGTGCAAAATATGTCGTGAATTCTAAAAATATGTCATAGATTCTAAAAATATGTCGCAGTCTGTACATGGCCGGTGATTTACAATTTGTAGAGAACAGGAAAATATGGTACACTTCTATGTGCGGGAAGGGCTTTGACCATACAGGCCTTCCCGGCAGGAGGATATTTGGATGGAAGCTTACACAAGTTTTGCGTCGGTCTATGATACGTTTATGGATAATGTGCCTTATGAGGAGTGGGGCGGATTCCTCCGCGGTCTTCTTGTGAAGTACGGAGTGGAGGAGGGAATTGTGGTCGATCTGGGCTGCGGCACCGGCTCCATGACAGAGATCCTGGCAGAATACGGATATGATATGATCGGGGTGGACAACTCGGAGGATATGTTGGAGATCGCCATGGAGAAGCGGATCGAGTCCGGCCATGATATCCTGTATCTGCTTCAGGACATGCGGGAGTTCGAGCTCTACGGCACCGTCCGCGCGGCAGTGAGCGTCTGTGATTCTGTCAATTATATTACGGAACCGGACGATCTGAGAGAGGTATTCCGGCTGGTGAACAATTATCTTGATCCCGGTGGTGTGTTTCTGTTTGATTTTAATACAGATTATAAATACCGGGAAGTCATGGGCGACTGCACCATAGCGGAAGACCGCGGCGACTGCAGTTTTATCTGGGATAATTATTATTATGAAGAAGAGCGGATCAATGAGTATGATCTGACCCTGTTCATCCGGACGGAAGAACCGGATCTGTACCGGAAGTATCAGGAAACGCATTATCAGAGGGGCTATACACTTGAGGAGATCAGAGGGCTTCTGGAAGAAGCGGGTCTTATATTCGAATCGGTGTGCGACATGGACACAAAGGGAGAGCCCGCCGATACGAGTGAGAGACTGTGTGTGGTGGCCCGGGAGTCCGGGAAGACACGGGACCGGATCAGTTCCGGCCGGTAAGTTTTAAATATATTATAGAAGGAGAAGATAAGATGGAAGATTATATTGTAAGAGCAGCTGCGGCAAATACACAGATCCGTGCGTTTGCGGCAGTTACCACAGACCTGGTAGAGGAGGCGAGAAAGCGGCACGGCACAAGTCCCGTGGCAACAGCAGCCCTGGGGCGTCTGATGACAGGCGAGGGGATGATGGGAAGCATGGTGAAAAACCCGACAGATCTGCGGACGATTCAGATCAAGTGTTCCGGCGCGAGCGGAGGGCAGACCGAGACTGCGGACAGCCAGGGAAATGTAAAGGGATATGTCTATGATCCGACCGTCATGCTGCCGCCGAAGAACGGCAAGCTGGACGTGGGCGGAGCCCTGGGGCAGGGCGTTATGACCGTGATCAAAGATATGGGCTTAAAAGAGCCTTATTCCGGACAGACCATTCTGCAGACCGGCGAGATCGCGGAAGATCTGACCTACTATTTCGCCACATCTGAACAGGTTCCCTCATCCGTGGGACTTGGCGTACTCATGGAAGGGGACAACACCGTGCGGTGCGCGGGAGGATTTATTGTGCAGGTTATGCCTTTTATTGAAGATGCGGTGCTGAACAGACTGGAGCAGAATATTCAGAATATCCAGTCCGTAACATCCATGCTGGACAACGGTCATACGCCGGAAGAGATGCTCTCTCACGTACTGGAAGGTCTGGATCTGGAGATCACGGATACCATGCCGGCCAGATTCCACTGTAACTGTTCCAAAGAGCGGATCGAGAAAGCGATTATCAGCATCGGAAAAAAAGAGATTCAGGAAATGATCGATGAAGGAAAAGAGATCGAGGTAAAATGTCATTTCTGCAATACGGCGTACAAGTATTCTGTGGATGAGCTGAAAGAGCTGCTGAAAAAGAGCAGATAAATATAAACAGGAAGAAAGGCGGAAAGAAAAATGAAACACGGATTTATCAAAGTGGCGGCAGCCACACCGGATATCCGGGTGGCGGATGTAGATTATAATAAGGAAAAGATATGCGCTCTGCTCCGGGAGGCGTGCAATGAAGGGGCGAAGATTATCGTATTTCCTGAGCTGTGTGTGACCGGATACACCTGCGGGGATCTGTTCACCCAGGATATCCTTCTGAAAGCGGCGAAAGAGGCGCTTCTCGAGATCGCCGGATTTACAAAAGACAGGGACGCGCTCGTATTTGTCGGCGTGCCGCTTTCGGTCGGAGGCAAGCTCTACAACGTGGCGGCAGCATTGAACAACGGAAAGATCATCGGACTTACGACCAAGACATTTCTGCCGAATTACGCGGAATTCTACGAGATGCGCCAGTTTACGCCGGGACCTGACAGGGCGCAGTATATCCAGTTCGCGGGAGAGCAGGTGCCATTCGGTCCGCAGATCCTTTTCTGCGATACAGACATGGATGAGCTGATTGTCTCCGCTGAGATCTGTGAGGCTGTGTGGTCCCCTGTGCCGCCGAGCATCTTCGCTGCGCTGGAGGGAGCGACAGTGATCGTAAACTGTTCCGCCAGCGATGAGACCATCGGAAAAGATACCTACCGCCGGGAGCTGATCGCCGGACAGTCCGCGCGGCTGATCGCGGGCTATGTGTATGCCAACGCAGGGGAAGGCGAATCCACTACGGACGTTGTGTTCGGTGGCCACAATATCATAGCGGAAAACGGAACCGTTCTGAAAGAGGCGCGCAGATATCACAATGAGATCATCTATTCAGAGTTCGATCTTCAGAGAATCATCAGTGAGCGGAGAAAGAACACGACATTCCAGACCGCGGAGGGATACAGCCTGATCCGTGTTCCCTTCCATATAAAGAATGAAAAGACGAAACTGACCAGACAGTTCCCGAGAAGACCTTTCGTTCCTTCAGATGAGCGGGCGAGAGCACAGAGATGCGAGGAAATCCTGACCATTCAGGCCATGGGTCTGAAGAAACGTCTGGCGCATACCAACGCGAAGACAGCTGTAGTCGGAATTTCCGGAGGGCTGGATTCCACTCTGGCTCTGCTCGTGACGGCCCGGGCCTTCGACATGCTGGACAGAGACAAGAAAGACATTATCGCAGTGACCATGCCCTGCTTCGGAACGACCGACCGGACCTATAACAATGCCTGTGAAATGTCCAGAAAGACAGGAGCCACACTCAGAGAAGTTCCCATTGCCGAGGCAGTCAATATTCATTTCCGGGATATCGGGCAGGATCCGGAAACACATGATGTGACCTATGAAAATTCTCAGGCAAGAGAGCGTACTCAGGTACTGATGGATATCGCCAACCGCACGGGCGGAATGGTGATCGGCACCGGAGATATGTCCGAGCTGGCTCTCGGGTGGGCCACATACAACGGGGATCATATGTCCATGTACGGGGTCAATGCTTCCGTGCCGAAAACACTTGTACGTCATCTGGTGAAATATGCTGCTGATGAGACAACGGACGAGGAACTGAAGAAAGTGCTCTATGACGTGCTGGATACTCCGGTCAGCCCGGAACTTCTGCCGCCCAAAGACGGTGACATCGCCCAGAAGACCGAAGATCTCGTGGGTCCTTACGAACTTCACGATTTCTTCCTCTACTATATGCTCCGGTTCGGCTATGAGCCGGCGAAGATCTTCCGCCTCGCGGAAAATGTGTTTGACGGAGTTTATGACAGAGCAACGATACTGAAATGGCTGAAGACATTCTGCAGAAGATTCTTCTCCCAGCAGTTCAAGCGCTCCTGTCTGCCGGACGGCCCGAAGATCGGTACGGTAGCCCTCTCTCCGAGAGGAGACTGGAGAATGCCGAGTGATGCGTGCGTGGCAGTGTGGATGAAAGAGCTGGACGAGATACCGCTGAGAGATTAAGATCCGGACGGGTACTGCGAAAGATTAAGATCCGGATGGATACTGCTGAGAGATTAAGAGGTGAGTGAGATGAAACTGATCAGGACTGAAGACGCGGTGGGCAGTGTGCTCTGCCATGACATTACACAGATTATTCCCGGAGTGGTGAAAGATGCCGTGTTCCGAAAAGGACATGTGGTAACGGAAGAAGACATTCCCGTTCTCCTGTCCGTGGGCAAAGAACATCTGTACGTGTGGGAACAGCAGGAAGGCATGCTGCATGAAAATGACGCCGCGGAGATTTTAAGGCAGGTTTGTCAGAGTGATTACATGAAGGCCTCCGAGGCAAAGGAAGGAAAGATTGAACTTACGGCAGAGTGCGACGGTCTGTTAAAAATCGACCGTGAGAAGCTGAATGCGGTAAACGGAATGGGCCAGATGGTGCTGGCCTCCCGCCACGGAAATTTCCCTGTGAAGAAAGGGGATAAGATCGTTGGAATGCGCGTTGTTCCGCTGGTAATCGAAGAGGAAAAGATGAACCGGGTAAAAGAAATCTGCGGAGAAGAACCGGTCTTCAGAATACTTCCCTTTCACAGTATGAAAGCCGGAATCGTGACAACGGGAAGCGAGGTTTATCACGGAAGAATCCAGGACAAATTCACCCCGGTTGTGGAAGAAAAACTCCGCGAGTGCGGAGTGGAAGTGATGGGAAGCACACTCTGCGACGATAAACCGGAAATGGTTACGGACGCGATCCGAAGCTGGATCGATCAGGGCGCGGAGATGGTTGTCTGCACCGGGGGAATGAGCGTGGATCCGGATGACCGTACGCCGCTGGCGATCCGGAATGCGACAGACGAAGTAATTACCTACGGAGCGCCGGTACTGCCGGGCGCCATGTTCATGCTGGCGTATGCCAAAGACATACCGGTTATGGGACTGCCGGGATGCGTGATGTACTCGAAACGCACCATCT
>CALWBC010000187.1 GCA_944375755.1 uncultured Mediterraneibacter sp.
CTCTTTTATATAATAAAAAATCTCGTCATACGGCCCTGAACTTGTCCAGTAATTGCCCAGATTGTTGTTTGTCAACGAAGCCACTACCGATCTGGGATTATAGACACGCTCTCCTGCTTTTGTATGATACCCGTTATACCAGAGCCTGAGGCCTTCCCGTGTTACATTTTCGCATTCCAGTTTCTGTGACTGATATCTGTGGAACAGCTCGTCAACCTCTTTGTCCGTAAAGCCAAAATATTCCGAATACTTTTCCTCTTCCGCCATGGTATATTCATAAAACATATTCAGTTCAGAACCGCTGGAATACTTCGCAATAGGAAGTATTCCAGTCATATAGGCAAATTCCACGTAAGCCTTTCCTTTCAGCAGATTGCTGAGGAATTCCAGATATGCCGATTTATCCTTATCTGTCACAAACTCCCGATGAAAAATATAATCCCACTCATCGAGCACGAAGATAAATCTTGTTTCATCCCGCAGTTCGTAGATATCATTGAGCACATCCCACACAGCCTCATCCTCGTCCGTCTCCACATCAGGGAATGCGCTCCGCAGATCATTCCGCAGCCTTTTTTCAATCCGCTCGATATATTTCTGATAACTTGTACAGTTCTGCGGTATCTCGTTAAATGTAATGTAGATCACATTATGCTTATTGATATGCGATTCAAACTCTTTCCTTCTGTCACTGATCTTCAGTTTCTGAAATACCTTGCGGCTGTCTTTTCCTTTACTGAAAAAAGACGCGATCATACTCGCCATCACCGTTTTCCCAAAGCGGCGCGGTCTTGTTATACACAGATATTTATTGGTTTTCCCTGCCTGGTTCTGCTCTATTACATCCTCGCTTTTCTCTGTCAGGGGAATCAGTTCAGACAGCATCTCTGATTTATCTACAAAATAGGTTGCCGCTGCCTCATCAAAAAACAGACCAAACGGATTTTTACTGTTCAGATACACTCCCACTTTTGTCCGCCACTCCCTTCCGAACTTCTCATGTCTCCGATATGTGTATTATACCTTTCGCAGGAATACTCTGCAAGGCAGCTTTTAAAGGAATGAGCGAACAGCTGATCTGTACATTAAATATGATTCGCAACCTCAAATGCATCCCAGATCGCATACATGATATTGGACACTTTCTTCGCGTCGCCCAGCAGATAGAGCTCCGGCACATCAAACTCCAGCTCATGGTAGAGCGAATTCTCCTCACGGTATCCCACTGCCAGAATCACGCTGTCACAGGAGATCTTCTTCTCACCGTCCGCTGTTTCCGCTGTGAGCACTCCGTCCGTGAATCCGGTCACTTTCGCGCTGGTCAGTGTATGAATACCGTTATAGGGGACCAGACGCTCCAGCATATCCTTGTTCGCATGACAGAGAGGACCGTTTACAGCCATCAGCTTGTCCAGGGCTTCTACGATCGTCACTTCTTTTCCCTGCTGCGCCAGCCACAGTGCGGTTTCACATCCTACCAGACCTCCGCCGATCACAACAGTGGATGCTCCGCAGTCTTTCTCTTTGTTCAGAACCTGAGCCGCGGTGTAGACATGAGCGTCATCGCCAAGAGAGAACACTTTCGGCTGTGATCCTGTTGCGATAATTACAGCGTCATAATCCTGTCTGATGACATCGTCCCGACTCACTTCGCTGTTTAAATGTACCGGTACGTTCAGCTTCTGAAGCTGTACTTCATACCATTTCGCAAGGGCATGATCATCTTCCTTGAAGTCAGGCGCTCCGCCCGGTATGAGATTTCCGCCCAGGCATCCGGATTTCTCGAAGAGTTCCGGCCTGTGTCCGCGGATGGCAAGAACTCTGGCCGCCTCGCAGCCTGCCACGCCGCCGCCCACGATCATGACCTTCTTGCTTCTTAACACCGGCTCATAGGCTGTCACCCGTTCTCTCGCGCACTGCGGGTTTACAGCACAGTTGATCATGGAATATTCCTGTACACGTCCCATACAGCCTTCCTGACAAGAGATGCAGGGGCGGATCTCATCCGTATGTCCGCATCTTAATTTGTTCACATAATCCGGGTCCGCCAGAAGAGGACGTCCCAGGCTGATAATATCGCACTCACCGTCTTCCAGTGATTTTAACGCCATATCCGGATTGTCCATACGGCCGGCACATAAAACAGGCACGTCCACGACTTCTTTCACCATCTTGCAGTATGGACGGTAAAGTCCTTTTTCCTGATACATCGGCGGATGATTCCACCACCACGCGTCATAGGTTCCGACATCCGTATCCAGCGCGTCATATCCGTACTGAACAAGGAGTTTCGCCGCCTCAAGACCTTCTTCGATGTCACGGCCCTTCTCTTCGAACTCTTCACCCGGAAGCGCGCCTTCTCTCCAGTCCTTGATCATGCTCTTCACACTGAATCTGAGCACTACCGGGAAATCCTCGCCGCAGCGTCCCTTGATCTCTTCCACGATCTCCCGCGCGAAACGGAGTCTGTTCTCCAGAGTTCCACCGTACTCGTCCGTTCTCTGATTGAACATGGAAATGGCGAACTGATCCAGCAGATATCCTTCATGTACCGCATGGATTTCCACTCCGTCAAATCCCGCTCTCTTCGCGTTATACGCGCCGTCTCCGAAAGATTTTACAATGCTTTTGATCTCTTCCACTTCCAGCGGACGGCAGATCTTGTCCAGCCACCTGTGGGGAATGGCAGACGGAGCCACCGGCGGGAACTCGCCCAGGTTCGTCGGGATTGTCACACGTCCGAATCCCGCGGACATCATAAGAAAGATCTTGCTTCCGTAAGCGTGCACACGCTCGGTCATCTCCCGGCTCGTGCGGATGAAATGCACCGGATTGTAAGTGGAATTCGGGCAGTTCGGCATGCTCTGCGTCGCCACCTTGCAGTCTGAGAATGTAACACCCGTGATAATCAGTCCCGTGCCGCCTTTGGCGCGCTCAGTGTAGTAATCAATGCCTCTCTGATTGAAGCCGCCCTCCGCATCGGCAAGACCGAGCGGCCCCATGGGCGCCATGGCGAACCGGTTCTTGATCTCAACAGAACCGATCCGGACCGGGGTAAACAGGTTTTTGTACTTCATGTTCCGACCTCCTTGTGTTTGATAATTTTTTCACATTTATTATACCGGACAAGAGAAGCCCACACATATAAACAAAACCTTTCCAGATAGCAACTTCTTTTCTCTACCCGTCAGCTCATTTCTTACAGTTCACCCTGTGTGCAGAAACAGTAACATTCATTTTGCCCGAATGAACTCCCCGATCTTCCGGATGGCATCATATTCCGCCGTGTCCGCGCTGCACATCCCGTATATTTCCCAGTTCATTTCTTCCTCCAGCGGTACAGCCCGCAGATGCGCCATGTTCATCTCCTCCGTCACAACGGCCGGAACAATAGCGATACCCAGTTTCTGCACGCACAGCTTCTGCAGCATAATGCCGTCCATGCTTTTGGCTGTTATCACCGGTTCGAACCCGCACTCCCTGCATCTGCGCACAACTTCATGATAGATCCAGAAATCCTCGTTCATGGAGAGCAGTCTCCCGCTCTCAAGCTGACGGAATGAGATCCTAGACATCTCATAAAACGGATGTCCCTCATAAACCAGCACGACAACCGGACAGGAAGCGATCAGTTCCTGCCGGAAGCAGCTGTTCTCCTCCCGCCCGACCACGATTCCGTAATCAAGCTCTGCCTCCAGAATTTTCTGCCGGATCATCCTGTTGGAATATTCACTGTACATTATGTTAATCTCCGGATTCTCGCTGATAAAATCCAGAATCATCTGCAGAGAGACCATATTAAAAACACCGTAGGCGCATCCGATCCGCAGCGTATCCTGCCGGTGCTGCAGCTGCTGAATCTCATTGTCAATCCGGGCCATCTGGCGGATAATCTCCCCGGATCTCTGATACAGCAGTCTGGCGCTGGCAGTCGGCACCATGCCCTGTTTCGTCCGTTCGAAAAGTTCGGTCTTAAGCTCCGTCTCCAGCTGACGGATATTTTTCCCCAGTCCCTGCGGGGTGATAAAGAGTTCTTTCGCCGCTTTGTGGATGCTTCTTCTCTCGTAAACAATCTGAAATTCTCTGAGTATCTTTGTGTTCATCTGCCTCTTCTCCCATTGTATTTTTAGCCTGCCTGGTTGATTGACCGGAGGGTTTGTGATGGAAACTACAGCCGATGATGTGCTTTTCCAATCGGATAAGCCAGTTTAAAAACAGGGGGGCTGCGTGAGCCATGCGTTGGAGCAGGAACGGATGAGAATCCTTCGTTCTGAATGTTAAAGACCGCAAAATGAGAGTGCCTTTGCACGACCATTTTGCGGTCTTGTTACATTCAGTCGAAGAGTCGAAGGAGTGGGCTCAGCATGGCGATGCAGTCCCCCTGTTTTTGAACGTCAGCTGATCGAAAAACTTATCCGGCCTGAATTCTGTTTCCATCAGAAAGCTTCCTGTTAACGAATTAAATATCTGTTTCCTCCTACGCAGATCCGGATTTTTCCTCACGCTCCCTTCCGAACAACCCTGTCACTGACAGGAGCAGCGCTCCTGCTCCTATGAAGAAATCTCCCAGATTATAAGTGATCCGGGATACCTTCTCGTTCTCGCATTTGAATCCGATATAATCCACCACATAACCTCGGATGAACCGGTCAAACGTATTGCTCCAGGCGCCTGCCGCCAGAAGTGACAGCGCCGTCTTTTTCCAGAAGCCTTTTTTCTTCATCAGAGAGGCACACTGCAGTGCGGTCACGATTCCTGCTGCCCCTGCAGATAAAATACGGACAGTCTCCGGCTGATCTGAAAGCAGATTCAGACACATTCCGTTATTGTTCACTCTGCGCAGCACAACGCGTTCCGTCAGTTTCCTCTCCTCGTTCTTTTCCAGATTCTGTTCCGCATATGTTTTTAATATCTGATCTGAGGCAAACAGCACACCGCTGCCCCAGAGAAACCAGTGCCTTTTCATACGCCCGCTGCCTACTCGTTCAGTTTGTCAGCTGCTTTTTCGGCGGCATTGCTGATCTTCTCAGCGGCTTTCTCTGCCATCTCGCTTGTTTTCTCGGCAGCTTTTCCTGCGATATCTCCGGTTTTTTCCGCGGCTTTTCCAGCGAAATCTCCGGTCTTCTCGGCGGCTTTCTCCGCCATGTCTCCGAACTTTTTTGCGGCTTCCTCCGCTTTGTCAGCCATCGTCTCCGCGGCATCCGCGGCCTTCTCTTTCATCATATCGGCATAGCTGTCAGCTGCCGCTTCCTCAGCCTCGGTTTCTTCAGCTTCCTCATCCTGTGCTTCCGGTACTTTCTCACCGCAGTAAGGACAGAAAGCCATGTCTTTCGCAACCATTTTCCCACAGCTGGGGCACTCGGAAGCGCCTTTGATTTTCGCGATTTTCTTTTCATAATCCTCCATGCTGGCCTCCCGGCTCTGAATGGCATCGCATAATCCCCTTGCGCTCTCCTCTACTTCTTCACCTGCCTTATAGCGGTCATAGATTGTTTTCCCCAGTTCCATGAGATCAACGGCGTTGCCTCTTGCGAGTCCGCGGATCTGGCTTTTCAGTCTCTGAATCTCTATTGCGTCACCGGCCTTATTTGTCATGCTCTCCGCTGTTTCACCGATTCTTTTACCCAAATCTTCAAAAAAATCTCTCATCTCGATAATCTCCCTTCCTGTATCATCGTCATAGATTTATAAGTATTCGGACATACTGTAACAATCCGGCCGCTCCACCGGAAACTGCACTGTTACGACCTAACATTATTATACCCCATTATCTGTCAACTTCAACAAAACAGAAGGGATTTTATACTTTTTTAACTTGTCCGCGCATAAGATTATCTGAGCAATGCCAGGAGGTAAAACTTATGCCTGATCCTGATATCTGCCGGGAGCAGATCCTTTCGGAAGATTACCGAGATTTTATCGGAAACCATGTAAGAACTCCTTTTTTTGACAGCATTATACCAGATGATTTCTGTGAACAGGATGCCGGATATGGCTACAAATGCATCTATCTCCCTTCATCTGCCGCAGATCCCATTACCCTCCCCAAATATTCCTACAACTCCATTCCGAAGTGCTATGCCCCGATCAGCATGGAGACATTAAACCAGGCGGGGATTCTGCCTGTTCAGAACTACCCGACCCTTCAGCTGAAAGGGAACGGGGTACTGATCGGATTCATGGACAGCGGAATCGATTATCAGAATCTCGTCTTCGGCCGACTGGACGGCACTACGCGAATAGCAGCCATCTGGGACCAGACCGTACAGTCCGGCACACCGCCGGAAGGATTCGCATACGGCAGCGAATTTACACAGGCGCAGATTGACGAAGCGCTCCGCTCGGAATCTCCGCTTGATCTCGTCCCCGTCACGGACGCGACAGGACACGGAACTTATGCCGCGGGACTTGCCGCAGGCAGCGCTGACGCCGGAGAAGGATTTCTCGGGGCAGCGCCCGAATCCACCCTTGCCGTGGTGAAACTGAAACAGGCAAAAAAATATCTCCGGGACTATTATTTCATTCCCGAAGATTCCGTATGCTACCAGGAAACGGATCTCATGCTGGCTCTGAAATATTTAAATGATCTTGCTGATTCCCTGGGTCTTCCGCTGGTCCTGTGCATTACCTGCGGTTCCAACATGGGAGGGCACATCGCCACGCTGCCTTTCTCTTTTCTCATCGAGGGATACTCCACACGCGCCAACCATATCACCGTGATCGGCACCGGGAATGAAGCAGATAAACGTCATCACTACAGCGATATTCTCGAGGACAAAACAGACACAAAAACCGTAGAACTGCGGGTCGGTGAAAACGTATCCGGATTCTCCATGGAACTCTGGACAGAGGTTCCCAACATCCTTTCCATATCCATTATCTCGCCCTCCGGGGAGAATACATCCCGGATTCCGCTCCGTGTAGGAGCCAGCGCGGAGCTGGACTTTCTCTTCGAACGGACAAAGGTCTCTGTTGACTACCGGCTGATCGTGGAAAAAAGCAGTTCCGAACTGGTATTTTTCCGATTCAGCACTCCGGCTCCGGGAATCTGGAAGATCGTTGTGGAACCGCTCACCATAGCGGACGGTGTCTTCCATATGTGGCTCCCGCTGACAGAGTTTTTAAGCGGGGATGTCTTTTTCCTGGAATCCAATCCATACAGCACCCTGACCAGTCCGTCCAGCGCGGACAGCCCGATAACCGTTGCCTATTACAACGGCACCTCCGGCGGAGTGGCACAGGCTTCCGGAAGAGGGTATACCCGCACCGGACGGATGAAGCCGGACATCGCGGCGCCGGGGATCAGTATCCGCGGCCCCCTCCCTGGCGGACGCTTCTCCGAGCGTTCCGGCTCCTGCGCCGCGGCAGCCGTAACGGCCGGGGCCGTGGCGCTGATGCTGGAATGGCTTCTATCGGTTCAGAATGTTCCCGGCATCGACTCTTTCCAGATCAAGAGCCTGCTGATTCTGGGTGCCGTTCGCCCGGATTCCATGGAATATCCGAACCGGGAATGGGGATACGGGCAGCTCAATCTGTATAACACGTTTGAGACGATGAGGCAGCTGTGAGAATCAGCGACTCGACTATGTCAAAAGGGAGTACCGCCCAATCAAAGCGACACTCCCTTTTTCTTATCCGCTCAGGCTCACACCACATGATATGAGTCTGTTCTGTTTTTATCTGTTCTCCTGCTCCAGCCTCGGAACTTCCTGTCCTCTCAGCCGTATGATCGGCCCGCCGGTTCCTTCGATATAGGCACGGGTGATAATCACCTCGCCGATGTTGTCATCCTTCTGTATCTCATACATAATATCCAGCATAAATTCTTCGATAATCGCCCTCAGAGCACGTGCTCCCGTATCCTTCTGCATCGCCTTCTCGGCAATCGCCTCCAGCGCGTCATCTTCAAACTCCAGCTTCACTTCGTCCAGCGCCAGGAGTTTCTGATACTGTTTCAGGATCGCGTTGCGGGGTTCTTTGAGAATCTTCACAAGCATGTCCTTATCCAGGCCTTTCAGCGTGAAGATGATCGGAAGACGTCCCAGGAATTCCGGGATCATTCCGAACTTTCTCAGGTCTTCCACCGTCACTTTTGAGAGAAGATCCTTATCGTTATCCAGTGTATCCTTCAGCTCCGAATTAAAGCCCATGGAAGTCTTTTTCTGAAGCCGCTCCTTGATGATCTCCTCCAGATCAGGGAACGCGCCCGCGCAGATAAAGAGGATGTTTCTTGTATTCACCGTAGTGAGCGGCACCATGGCATTCTTGCTGTTGGCTCCTACCGGCACTTCCACATCGCTTCCCTCCAGAAGCTTTAACATGCCCTGCTGTACGGACTCGCCGCTGACATCTCTCTGGTTGGAGTTCTGTTTCTTGGCGATCTTGTCAATCTCATCGATAAAGATGATTCCCTGCTCCGCTTTCTCCACGTCATTGTCCGCCGCGGCCAGCAATTTGGAAACCACGCTCTCGATATCATCTCCTATGTAGCCCGCCTCCGTCAGGGAAGTCGCGTCCGTAATCGCCAGCGGCACGTCAAGCAGCCGCGCAAGCGTCTTTACAAGATAGGTTTTTCCGCTTCCGGTCGGTCCGATCATGAGCATGTTGGATTTCTCGATCTCAATGTCGTCCATCGTATTTGTGGCCACTCTCTTGTAATGGTTGTATACGGCCACGGAGATCGCTTTCTTCGCATATTCCTGACCCACCACATATTCGTCCAGCCGCGCCTTGATCTTGTGAGGCGCCGGAATATCCTTGATGTTAAGCTGATGGAATTCTTTCGGTTTCTCCTTTTTCTTCTTGATCTTCTGAGGCTTTGGCTGCAAGTTCTCCAGATCTGACATGTTGAAGAACTGCACCCCCGGCATATTCATCAGGCGGTTGATATCAATCGATCCGTTTGTCATGGCGTCAAAGCTCTTCTGCATACAGTCCGGACATATGGTGATATTATTGGGAAGTTCGATCATCCTCCCCGTCACGCTCTCCGGCCGGTGGCAGATAAAACAGATCTTCTCATATCCGTCTTCCTTTTCCTCTTCACTGTCTTTCTTCCCTGACGCCGCGATCTCCTGCTTCTCCTCATCGCCGGTCACAGGCGTCTGGTTTTCCGTATCTTTTTCTTTATCGTCCTCATCCACAAGGATGAAATCCTGATCTGACATAAATAATTTCCTTCCGCATAAATTCGTAAAATTCCGCCGGATCTTCTGGAACCCGTCATACTTCTTCCGTTTTCCGGCTCTTATTTATTATAGTACACTTATAACTGTTATACAAATGAACTTTTTCTAAATCATCCTGCGCGTTTTCCTGACCGGCGCCTGTTTCCGGCTCTCCGTACCGCCTACTGAACCTCCTGAAGTCTCAGTCCCGCCGTGTCCGTGACAGGCATGGAAAATACGACTGACTTTGCCCTGCTGTTAAGGCCCGCGTTTTCCATAATGGATTTCATAATCGCGTTCTTTGTCTCAGATTTTGCCACAATGAAGATCATCTCTTTTTCATCCGCGATCGACACTCCCAGGAACTGTTCGGCCCTCTCAAGTCCGGTTCCCTTCGCATGGATCACCGTCCCTCCGCCGGCGCCTTCCTTTCTCGCGGCATCCATCACTTCCTCACTGTATCCGTGGTTCGCTATCACGACAATCAGCTCATACCTGGTATTCTTCATCTCGCTCTCCTCTTCTTTCTTAAACTCCTGTCCGTCCATCAGAAACTGCAGCACCTTTTTGCCTCCCACGCTGGAGAGGGGGATCAGGAAGGCGATTCCCGTACCCGGCACATCGATCTGCACCCGCTCTTCCAGATCTCTTTTTACCCGCTTCCATGTATCACCGGTTACGACTGCCATCATTACGTTTTTCCCTGTGACTTCCAGTCCGAAATAATCCAGGATCTCACTTGTGGCAGTCCCTTTTCCCAGCGTGCAGAGCACGGACGCGAGACTGTTCTTCTCATAACATTCCAGCACGCTCCGCCCGACCGATCTCTTTGTCACTGTCATCATCATATATATTTCGCTCATATCATCAACCTCTTACAGTTCTATAATCTCATCATCAGGAAGCGCGGCAAACTCCGCCACAGCTCTCTCTGTCTCCGTTTTTTCGGTACGTCTTGAGTTCAGCTCGTACACAAGTCCGAGTATCTGAATCGTAATCAGAGGCGTCATGGCCACCATGGCCACCACACCGAAGGCGTCGGTAACGATGTTTCCTCCCACACTGACGCAGGCCCCCATCGCAAAGGGGAGAAGAAAGGTGGCTGTCATGGGACCGGAAGCCACACCGCCGGAGTCAAAGGCAATCGCCGTAAATATCTTCGGGACAAAAAATGTGAGAGCCAGCGCCACCACATATCCCGGTATGATGAACCAGAAAATCGAAATTCCCGTCAGCACACGGATCATAGCCAGCCCGAGAGATACAGCGACACCGATGGAAAGGCTCATTCCCATGGCTCCGGCAGTAATCGTACCGGATGTAATATCCTCAACCTGCTGAGTCAGGACAAACACCGCCGGCTCCGCGCGCACAATGAAGTATCCGATCACCATGCCGATAGGCACGATCACCCATTTATAGGGATTATCCGCCAGCACCTGACCGAGATAATTTCCGGCAGGCATAAATCCTACATTCACTCCTGTAAGGAACAGGACAAGTCCCACATAGGTGTAGACCATACCGATCGCGATTCGGATCAGCATCCTCTTCTGCATCCGCCGGAAAATGATCTGAAACAGAATGAAAAATACGATAATCGGCAGAAGCGACACTGCCATTTCGCCCATATATTCCGGGAATTCGCCGGCAAACATGTGCCAGAGTTCCACTGAATTTTCTATATCAGGAATGCTGTCCGCAGCGTACTGCGCGCTGTCCGGACGATAGATCAGACTCAGAACCAGAACCGAGAGAATCGGTCCCACAGAAGATAACGCGACAAGGCCGAAGCTGTCATCCTCCGCCCTTTCATCGTTTCGGATCGCGGAGATACCCACACCCAGCGCCATGATAAACGGAACCGTCATGGGACCGGTCGTCACTCCGCCCGCGTCAAACGCCACCGCGATGAAATCGCCGGGAGCGAAGAATGCCAGGGCAAACACAATCAGATACAGCACAATCAGCATATGCGCCAGTGTAATATTGAACAGCATTCGAAGCAGCGAGCTCACGAGAAAGAGTCCCACTCCAAACGCCACAGAGAGTACAAGAATCATGTTGGGAACAGACGGAACCTGTTCTGCCAGCACCTGCAGATCAGGCTCGGATATGGTCACGATAAAACCGAGAATGAAGCTAAGCAGCACCATCAGCCAGAGCTTCTTCGTCTGGGTCATGCAGGTACCCACATTCTCACCAATCGGCGTCATCGCCATGTCCACCCCAAGGGTAAAGAACATCATCCCCGCGATCAGAAGCACGGCTCCCAGCAGAAATGCCAGAAGGATTCCCGGTTCCAGCGGGGCTATGGTAAAGCACAGCACAAGCACGATCGCAATGATCGGCAGCACCGCCTTTAGTGTTTCATTGAGTTTCTCCAGTAATTTTTCCTTTAATTTTGCGATTTTGAAATTCACGCATTCCCTGCCTTTCTAACTAAACTTTTCAAGCTGCTCTTTATCACCGGTCATTTATTCTTCCAGCATATGGATAAAATCATCTTCCGAAAGAATCGGTATGCCCAGTTCACGTGCCTTTCTGTTTTTTGAAGATGTGGAATTCACATCATTATTGATGAGATAGTTCGTCTTCGATGTTACGCTTCCTGTCACCTTGCCTCCTCTCTTTTCTATCTCCTCTTTTACCTCGGCACGATTGGCAAAATGTTCCACGCTGCCGGTGATTACAAAATTAATTCCCGCGAACTTCTGAGCATCCGCCCGGACTTCTTCCTGCGGAATCACCACCTCGTCCAGAAGTCTTCTGAACAGGTTCCTGTGCTCCTCATCCGCAAAATACGCCGCAAATGTTCCGGCGATCACATCCCCCACTCCGGGAATCTCCGCCAGTTCTTCCGCCGTGGCATTTAAGATCCGCCCGGGATCATTTCCCAGCGCGCCGCAGATCATTCTCGCGTTCGCGATTCCGATATTCGGGATTCCGAGACTGTATACCAGCCTCGGAAGAGTTGTTGTTCTGGCATTTTTAATACTGTTCTGCAGATTTTCGTAAGACTTTTCGCCGAACCCTTCCATGTTTTTGATCTCGTCCGCATAGCGGTCCAGATGAAACAGATCGGTAAAATCCTTCACATAGCCGTTCATAATAAATTTTTCCAGTGTTGCCTCCGAAAGGCCTTCTATGTTCATGGCGTCACGGCTTACAAACAGGGTAAATGACTTCACATGCTTTGCCTGACACTTCGGGTTGGTACAGTAAAGCGTCTTGGTCTCATTCTCCATGGAAATCCTGGTAGCGCCTCCGCACACGGGACAGACTTTCGGGATATCCTTCACACCGCTTCTCGTCAGATTCTCCGCGATCTGGGGGATGATCATATTCGCCTTGTACACCGTAATCCGGTCGCCTACTCCCAGCTCCAGTTCCTCCATGATGCTGATGTTGTGAACACTGGCACGGCTCACCGTGGTTCCTTCCAGTTCCACCGGTTCAAATATGGCTACCGGGTTGATCAGCCCTGTTCTTGAAGGACTCCACTCGATCTCAAGAAGTGTTGTCTCCCGGATTTCGTCTTTCCACTTAAAGGCAAAAGAATCACGCGGAAACTTTGCCGTTGTCCCCAGCGACTGACCGTAGGCGATATCATCGTACACAAGAACCAGCCCGTCCGAGGGAACTTCATTTTTCTCAATATGCTCCGCGAACCATGCCACTTCCGACTCAACGGTATCCGCCGTAACAGGATGGTTTTCCACCACGTCAAATCCCTGGTTTCTCAGCCACTGCATCTGATACAGGCGGGAATTGTGAAAATCCACTCCCTCCGCCCGCACAAGGGTAAACGCATAAAAACGGACATTGCGCTTCGCCGTGATCTCGTTGTTGAGCTGACGGACCGACCCGCTGCAGAGGTTTCTCGGATTCTTATACCGCGCGTCCGCGTCCCCGATCTCCTCATTGATCTTTTCAAAGTCTTTATAGGAAATCACCGCTTCCCCTCTTAGCACCAGCCCCCCCTGATAAGGGATCTGAAGAGGAATATTCTTAAAGACCCGGGCGTTGTTTGTAACCACTTCCCCGATCTCTCCGTTTCCCCGTGTAACCGCTTTTTCCAGGCTCCCGCCGCGGTAGGTCAGCACGATCGTCAGACCATCCAGTTTCCAGGAAATCATTCCCTTCTGATCCCCGAGAAATTCCCGGAGTCTGCCCACATCCTTCGTCTTGTCCAGCGAAAGCATGGGGCGCTCATGCCTCTCTTTCGGCAGCTCGCTCAGCACCTCGTAGCCCACGTTCACGGTAGGGCTGGATGCCAGGGTGGTATTCGTCTCCTTTTCGAGTTCAAGCAGTTCGTCATAGAGTCTGTCGTACTCATAGTTGCTCATAATCTCCTGATCATCCTGTTCATAAGCACGGCGTGCCCTGTTTAAAAGCTCTACCAGCTCCCGCATTCTCTGCATCTTCTCTTCCATCCTGTCCTCCTGCTCTGTCGTTTTCCGAAACATTTTATTTCAACGGTGATCTTTATTTCTGTTCCCGTTTTCTCCCGGCTCTGCCGGGGAATCTTTTATCAACTCATACAGTTCATCCAGTTCCTGGTCCGTCAGTTTCCTGTACTCGCCTTCTCTTAAGGATCCCAGACGGATATTCATGATCCGCACCCGGACCAGATCTCTCACCTCGTACCCTAGTGCCTCGCACATCCTCCGGATCTGACGGTTCAGCCCCTGCGTCAGAATGATCCGGAAGGTATATTTTCCCAGTTTTTCCACCCTGCACGGTCTGGTTACCGTATCCAGTATGGCAACTCCAGATGACATTTTTCTGATAAAATCATCCGTAATTTCTCTGTCCACCGTGACTTTATATTCCTTTTCATGGTGGTTTGCCGCGCGCATCATCCGATTGATAATATCCCCGTTATTTGTCATAAGCAGAAGCCCTCTGGAATCTTTGTCCAGTCTGCCCACATAGGTCACGCGGATGGGATAATCCAGGAAACGAACGATGCTGTTTCTCTCGCGCCGCTCTTCCGTGCAGACGATTCCCTTCGGCTTATTGACCGCCAGGACGACCATTTCATCCTGCCGCGAGACAGTCTTTCCGCCTACTTTCACCACCTGTCCGGGGATAATCCGCATTCCCGTCTGTGCCGTCCTGCCGTCCACAGTAACACGCCCAGTCTCAATGAGGCGGTCCGCCTCCCTCCTGGAGCACACGCCCGCCTCACTCAAATACTTATTCAGCCTTACCGGCTCTTTCTTTCGTATAAACTCTTCTCTGATCCGATTACTCACCTGTAAACACTCCGCTTATGCTGTTATCTGTAAAAAATGTATTTCCGCTGTACAATATCAGCGTATCCGTAATCCGGTACGTATCCATAATATCCGTCATGGTGCCGCTGTAATAGCGCGGATCCACCACCACAATCTCCCGGAAATACGGTGTCAGGAAAGGCACGAAACAGTCCGCGAAGGAATCTTTCACCAGCAGAAGTCTTCTCTGGCTGGTGGAAACGGTCTTAATATCTACCACGGAAGTATTTCCTCCGAGAAACACTCCGTATTTATCCCTGGTCTCAAGTTTGGAAGAATCATAGAGAGACGTCGTTTTTCTCGCCTCATCCACATAATTGACCACTACGTCATCATCACCCTCCGCGGGCACGTAGATATCGATCTGTTCCTTTTCCCCGAGTCCCACGCCGCTTTTCGACGCGAGCACGCCGTTGAATTTGTCCGTCACCGTATAGGATACAAATTTATCCGATACATCCTCATCGATTCCGAGAGCCGGCGCAGCTTCCCGGAACACATAGAAGGCTCCCTGAGTCGTCCAGTGATGATCTGTCTTATAGTATAGCTTTTCTGATGTATGCTTATTCAGAACGGATATCGTATCAATCCAGCTCACGGAATCGCCCAGTTCCTGCTCCACCATGCTGAACATCTGGCGCTGGTCTTCCACCGTGGCAAACGCCGGAAGACGGGCGCTCAGTATACATGCCGCATCCGGGACAAGCATCACTCTGGTCGGAATATCCGAATAAGTCTGGGCAAAGCTTTTAATCGCCGCCACATTGTCATTTAACTGATTCTGATCCGGAAGGGAGATCTCCTCCATCAGCTGTCCGCCTTTTCCGATCAGAACGCCGTTCTCCATCCTGCTTCCGCCCAGCCGGTCCAGTCCCACCTTGATGCTGCGCCAGAGATTTCTTCCCACGAACTGATCGCTCATATAGCTCTCCCACTGTTCCATGAAATCTCCGGATACGGCACTGCTCAAAGTCAGTCCCGGTCTTGTCTCCAGCACCCTGTTCTCCTGTTCGGACTGTTCCTTGTCCGGCATGACAAAGTTCAGGATCATGATGAAAAACAACAGCAATATGAAAATTTTCCCAATCAGGCTCTCGGTACGCCCTTTTCTTTTTCTGCCGCTCATGCTACCACCTAGAATCTGAAATATAAAAACGGATTAAATGTATCTGTCACAAGGAACGCAACTGAAATCAGAAACATTCCGATATATACGATCACCGAAACCGCTGACCGGGTTCTTGGATTTCCCGGGATCCGGATCAGCGCCCGGATCAGCTTCAGGCCAAATGCCGAAGATCCCGCCACTGCCAGAAGCCAGAGGAGCCAGTGCGTATACAGCAGGAAGACGCCCTGCGCGTCCACAATTCCCGCTCCGCCTCCGATCATGGAGAACAGATAGCGAAGCGCGTATCCGAGACTGGGGCTGAAGAAGAACACCCACCCCACGAGGACGAGGATTCCCGCGTAAATGTGCTGAACCGCTCCCGGCAGCCGGTCCACGTAAGCGCCCCAGAGATATTTCTCCAGAACAAGAATGACGCCGTAGTAAACGCCCCATGCAATAAAGTTCCACGCAGCGCCGTGCCACATACCGGTCAGCGCCCACACAACCATCAGGTTGAAGATATTCCTGGATACGGAACAGCGGTTGCCGCCCAGCGGGATATAAACATATTCCCGGAACCACGTACTCAGGGAAATATGCCATCTCCGCCAGAATTCGGTCACGCTTCTGGATATGTACGGATAGTCAAAGTTCTTCTTAAACTCAAAGCCGAACATCTTTCCAAGTCCCAGCGCCATATCCGAATAACCGCTGAAATCGAAATAAATCTGAAACGCGTAGGCAAATACACCGATCCACGCCGTGAGTATGGACAGACTGCCCGTCGGCATGGCAGAGATCTCTTCGAAAACCGCGCCGGTTGTATTGGCTAGGATCACTTTCTTCGCCAGACCCATGATAAACAGCTCCGCTCCCTGACCGATCCTGCTGATGCTGATCTTCCTGTGTCTCAGCTGTTCCTCAATATCCGCATAGCGGACAATGGGGCCCGCGATCAGCTGCGGGAACATGGTGATATAGAGAGCAAAATACAGAATATTTTTCTGCGTCTGTGCCTTCTTCCAGTATACATCCAGAATATAGGAAATCGCCTGGAAGGTGTAAAAAGAGATACCCACAGGCAGCGGGAGCTCCCGGTAGGGGATTTCAAAGGGAAGCACCGCATTGAGCGTTCCCACCAGGAAACCGTAATATTTGAAAAATCCCAGAATCAGAAGATTTGCCACAACGGCAAAAATCATGGCAAACTTTGCCTTCTTCGGGTTTTCTTCATTGTCCTTGATATCCTGCCCGCAGAAATAGTTCAGAAGAATGGAGAGAATCATCAGGATCACATAGACCGGTTCCCCCCACGCATAGAACAAAAGACTGGCAAGCAGCAATATGATATTTTTCGCCCTGAACGGGACGATATAATAGACTGCCATCACAACCGGCAGAAATAAAAACAAAAACGTAATACTGCTGAATAACATCCGTTAATTTCCCCTCTGCTACAGACTGTCACTGAATACGCTCAGGTATTCACCCGCTTTCGGAGCAGCTGTAAAGAATATATAGTTTCCCCTCACGCTCTGTACCGCGTCATCAAGAAGTTTGACCTCCTCCGGGGCGTATCCCTCAAAGTCATTTTTTCTTGAGGAAATCCTCTTTTCAATCGCGGCGGTCACTTCCTGCACCTGACTGCTGTCCGCCACTCTGACGAGAAGAACTTCCTCTGCTGAAATGCTGAACTCCGAAGAGTAGTACATCACCCCGTCGTAATCCGCCGCGTTCAGCCCGAAATTTCTCTTAAAGGCCGTGTCGTCCTGCTTCACCAGATTCTCCGTGTCCAGCGATGCCTCCACCGACTGGCTGACCTCTTCAAAGGGCCTGCTGCTTCCGCTGGCATAGAGAAGCATCACTACCACAAAGACGATGACCATCGCAAATACAACATACTTCATAACAGAGGCGATCTTTATCTCCTGTAATTTCATAGTGCCGCCACCTCCGCCATATTTTCTCCCCAGACCGGATAAAATTCCGCCTTGAAATGAACACCGTCCTGCTCATAGTACTGATCCTGGACAAGCCCCGTGTTGTCGATATATCCGATGCTCATATCCTCGCACATCTTCTGTATCGCCTCGTTGTACTGGGGAATCGCCGCCAGGGCAGGTTCATCTTCCGTGGCAGCTTCCTGCACCGGGAACAGGGAATTCACGAAAATGTGGGCGTCCGGCACTTTTTCCTGTAACCGGGTGATTACAGACTGATACTCGGAAATAAACTTGTCGACAGCGGCGCTGTCCGTCCCTGTTATATCGTTCATGCCAAGTGTAAGGAAGATAATCTGCGGACTCAGATCGCTGACCTGGTTGATCATGTCATCCAGTTCACTGAAATGAACGCCGATCTTCGCCACCACGCTGGACGCGTTGAGGACATCGTACTCCGTAAATCCTTCTGTAATCGAGTCACCGACCACTACGGAACCCATAAATTTTTCCTTCAGGCTCCTTGTGTCTTCTCCGTTATTATCCTGTGCTTCAAGCTGGCTGATTTTTGCTTCGATTGCCGACACGTCTCCTGCTTCTTCCTGTTTGATGTACTCCAGCCCCGCGGATGTATCCGCGTGACCGCCGATCAGGCTTCGCACCCCGTTTACAATCAGGACTATCAGAAGAACCGCAACAGCGGCTGCCGCACCCAGAACGATGCGTCTTTTTGTCTTTCGTCTGATTCTTTTCATATATTTAAACTTCCATCTGCTGAATTAGTAAATGCTTTCAGAATATGTGGCTGTAAAAAACCACAGTACGTTTATATAATACTTTTTTTACATTTAAAAGTCAATGACGCCTGCCCTGTTTTGTGATACAATAAAACAGTTGCAGAAGATCGACTCAGCCGCCGGCAGACAGCTATAATCAGATATATAATTCATATGATAAGGAGAATTCCATGATCGCTTTTTCCATAGACAACATAAAAGACTTCACCTCCCATCTGCTGCTGAAAGACACCTTTGACAGCTTCAGTTTTATAGAAGGGGAGATCGTCACATATAACACCTTCCGGATCGACGGATTTATACAGAAGGACTTTTTTGACACCGGAACAGAGCTGCCGGAGTATTCCTACTGGAAAAACGTGAGGGAACACTGTTTCGCGGTGATAAAGGGGAAACGCACTCCTCTGAGTTTCCGTTTTGTATTCAGTCTTTCCAGGAAAAATATCGATCGCCTCGTGGAGCAGAGCGCTCCGTCTGTCAACCCGTCCGACGTACAGGGACTTTATCTGAACATCCATTTTGAAAACGGCAGACTCTCCTGTGTAACCGGCACTTCCTTCCGGACCTTTACACTGGACAAAACTCTGGAGCATATATGGGATGAGTACGCAGAGCAGTTTTTCATTCAGAAACAGATCGACTTTGAAAAGGAAATATGAAACGAAAACAAAAACGCAGCGACACCGGCCGGAGCACATCAGGCTCATCCGCCGTTTCGCTGCGTTTTACTCTGCCGGCATTGTTTTTGCCGGCAGATTTTTTTTTCGTACTGTCTTTTTTCGTATTGTCTGTTTCTTCGTACTGACGTATTATTTTGTCAGCAGCATCATAATCTCGTTGCTTCTCTGTACGAATGCTGTCATCTCTTCCGGGCTCAGCGGTTTATGCGCCAGCATAGCCAGATCATAGAGCTGTTTGCAGATGATCGGAACGTTCTTGCTTCTCTTGTGCTCCACAAGGAACTTCACCAGAGGATGATTTGCGTTCAGGACAAGAGTTGCCTGGCTTCCGAACATGGACGGATCCATACCGCTCATTCCGTACATCTTCATCATCTCTTCCATACGTCTGTTCTGCTCGGAGAGCACAGCCATGGAAGCGACTTTATCATCTTTTAGCTTCTCAACCTTTACATCCAGCTTGTCGTTGCCAAGTTCTTTTCTGAATATCTCCACCAGACTGTCCGCTGTCTTCTGGAAATCTTCCTTCTCATCCTCCGCCACTTCATCCTTCAGGGAATCGTGAACATCGGCATCGATTCTCAGGAACTGGATATCCGGGTGCTTCTGCTCCAGATAGGTCACGAAAGCGGAATCGATGTTGTGAGTAAGGATGATCGCATCCTGTCCCTGAGCCTTGAACATGTTGATGTACTGGCTCTGCTGCACTTCATCGGTCACGTAGTAGATGCTGGTCTTCTCTTCCGGTTTCTCGCTGTCCGCGTCACCCCCGTCTTTTTCAGTCTCAGCTGACGCATCAGATGCATTCTCAGTTCCGTCACCGGTCTGCTCTTCCTTCTTTTCCTCATCGGCCGCCGGCTCAGTCTCGCCCTTGCTCTCTTTGATGACGTCCTCCAGCGTCAGATACTTGTGATCCAGGTTCTTGTAGATCATGGAATCTTTCATCTTTTCGCCGAACTTCTCATCCTTCAGGCATCCGAACTTGATGAAGGGACTGATGTCATCCCAGTATTTCTCATAATTCTCACGGTCTGTCTTGAACATTCCCACCAGCTTGTCAGCCACTTTCTTGGAAATGTAGTCCGCAACTTTATTCACAAATCCATCGTTCTGCAGAGCGCTTCTGGATACGTTCAGCGGCAG
>CALWBC010000188.1 GCA_944375755.1 uncultured Mediterraneibacter sp.
ACGTTAAGGCTGGCGGCGGAGTTGTCTGAGCGTAAGCGAGTTCTCCGCCGGCAGTCTTTGCATTTAGTCCGCACCCGGAACTTTTAGCTGCACTTATTTCCTGGAGCGGAACCCGTACGCATCTCCGGCCCCGCAGAAATACGTTCTGGAATTTTTCCCTGGTTTCGGTTGCTTTAAAATCGGATGTTAATGAACTGAATAGCTGGATGTCTCATTTTGGAAAACTGGTTGAGTTTTTGTCTCCTGCATAATATAATATTAAGGTTAGATCAACTTGGTTTTCAGAAAGGCATGGGATAGACAGTGATTTATAATAATATACTTGAAGCTATGGGAAATACGCCGCTGATCCGTCTGGGACGTATGGCGGAAGAGGGCAGCGCGCAGATCCTTGTAAAGTTTGAGGGACTCAATGTTGGCGGATCGATCAAAACGAGAACTGCTTACAACATGATCCGTGACGCCGAAGAGAAGGGGCTGATTCATGAGGATACAATTATCGTGGAGCCTACCAGCGGCAATCAGGGAATTGGCCTGGCTCTGGTAGGCGCGGTGCGCGGATATCAGACAAAGATTATTATGCCTGATTCTGTCAGTGAGGAACGGAGAAAGCTGGTGAAGCACTACGGCGCGGAAGTGATCCTGATCCACGATGCGGGAAATATCGGCGCGTGTATTGAAGAATGTCTGAATACGGCGCTTCGCATGGCGGCGGAGGATCCGAGAGTATTTGTGCCTCAGCAGTTCGAGAATCCGGCGAATCCGGCAGTGCACAGGAGCCAGACGGCAGTTGAGATTCTGGAACAGGTGGATGGACCGATTGACGGCTTCTGCTCCGGAATCGGAACCGGTGGAACGATTACCGGAATCGGAGAAGTTCTCAAAGAGAAAAATCCGGATATGGAGATCTGGGCGGTGGAACCGGAACATGCGGCGATTCTTTCCGGAGGCTCTATCGGGACACATCTTCAGATGGGAATCGGCGATGGTGTGATACCTGCGATTCTGAATATGGATATCTATGATGATATCTGCATTGTGACTGACGAAGAGGCGATCCGGGTGTCACGTGAACTGGCGTCAAAAGAAGGGATCATGTGCGGAATCTCATCCGGAACCAATGTGGCCGCAGCTCTGAAACTGGCGAGAAAGCTTGGGGAAGGGAAGACGGTTGTTACGGTGCTGCCGGATACGGCGGAGCGTTACTTCTCCACACCGCTGTTTGAGGAATAGAAGCGCAGAACAGAAACAGAGAAACTGTTCGCGGAATGGAAAAAGGCTGAAAAAGAGAAGGGTAAACTTGACATGCCTGCTGTTTTCGTTTAGAATCACAGGTACGATAAGCAATGAACGGGATTAGTATATGAGGAAAATGCTTCAGAGAGGGGGCGGCTGGTGAAAGCCTCCGCAGGATCGCATAGAACCGGCCCGGGAGCTTCCGCGTGAAAATGCGGCGCAGATCAGCGTTACGGACGAAAGAGAGAGCAGCGCGCCATGTTCTGGATAATGACGGATGCACTGCTAATTAGGGTGGTACCGCCGGGAGATCCGGTCCCTTGTACAAGGGACACGAGATGTCCCGGCTTTTTAGTTTGTTTTTCTTTCGGACACGCAGTGTGTGCATGTGGGAGAAAACGGAAAAGAGTGGAAGAAATAGTAAGAGAAAAGGAGAAGAGAGATGGCAAAGGAAAAGAAACTTGTACAGTCGATCACTTCAAGAGATGAAGATTTCGCTCAGTGGTATACAGATGTTGTACGAGAGGCAAAACTGTGTGATTATTCAGGAGTGAAGGGATGTTTGAACTATCTCCCCAACGGCTATGCGCTCTGGGAGAATATTCAGGCTGATCTTGACAAACGTTTTAAGGAGACAGGCGTGGAAAATGTTTATCTTCCGGTTCTGATTCCGGAAAGCCTGCTTCAGAAGGAGAAGGATCATATCGAAGGGTTCGCTCCGGAAGTTGCCTGGGTAACACACGGGGGAATGGAGCCGCTTCAGGAACGCTTCTGTATCCGCCCGACATCCGAGACTCTGTTCTGCGATGTGTGGAGCAAGACGGTACAGTCCTACCGTGATCTGCCGAAGGTGTGGAACCAGTGGTGTTCCGTTCTCCGCTGGGAGAAGACAACGAGACCGTTCCTTCGCTCCAGAGAGTTCCTGTGGCAGGAAGGACATACGATCCATGCGACTTATGAAGAAGCGGAAGAACGCACGAAGATGATGTGGGAAGTGTACAAGAGCTTCGTGGAAGATGACCTGGCGATCCCGGTTGTCGCTGGCAGAAAGACTGAGAGCGAGAAGTTCGCGGGAGCCCAGGATACCTATACAATCGAGGCACTGATGCACGACGGCCAGGCTCTTCAGTCCGCAACGAGCCATTTCTTCGGAAATGCGTTCCCGGACGCGTTTAATATTAAATACGCGGATAAGAACAATGAGCTTCACAGTGTCTATGAGACATCATGGGGACTGTCCACCAGAATTATCGGCGCTATTATCATGGTGCACGGAGACGACAGCGGACTGGTGCTTCCGCCGAGAATCGCTCCGGTACAGGTAAGGGTGATCCCGGTCGCACAGCATAAGGAAGGTGTGCTTGAGAAAGCAAACGAACTTCTGGAAGCTCTGAAGGCAGCAGGATACCGCGCGAAGATCGATGATTCGGAGAAGAGCCCGGGATGGAAGTTCAGCGAGCAGGAAATGCTGGGAATCCCGACACGTATTGAGATCGGACCGAAGGATATCGAGAACGGACAGGTTGTTGTCGTACGCCGTGATACAAGAGAGAAGATTGCTGTGCCGATGGATGAGATTACCACAAAGCTGGGAGAAATTCTGGAGACGATTCAGAAAGATCTCTATGCGAAGGCAAAGGCATTCCTTGATGATCATATCAGCACGGCCGTAACCATGGATGAGATGAAAGACGCTGTTCAGAATAAGAAAGGCTTTGTCAAAGCAATGTGGTGTGGCGAGGAAGCTTGCGAGGATGAGATCAAGGCCCAGACCGGCGGCGTGACATCCAGATGTATTCCAATGGAAGAAGAACATCTGTCTGACGTGTGCGTGTGCTGCGGAAAACCGGCGAAACATATGGTTTACTGGGGAAGAGCATATTAAAAACAGATTAGAGATCAGCTATTTAGTGCATTAACGGGAAGGTTTCTGATGGAAACTGAATACGGACGAGGTGAGTTTTTCGATTGGGGGACGTTCAAAAACAGGGGGCTGCATCGCCATGCTGAGCCCACTCCTTCGACTCTTCGACTGAATGTAACAAGACCGCAAAATGGTCGTGCAGGGGCGCTCTCATTTTAAGGGCTTTAACATTCAGGACGAAGGGTTCTCGTACGTTCCTGCTCCAACGCATGGCTCACGCAGTCCCCTGTTTTTGAACTGGCGCATCCGATTGGAAAAGCACATCGGCGGCTGTAGTTTCCACCAAAAACCTTCCCGTTAATCAACAAAATAACGCGAATAATAAACCAACGTCGCGGCTGAAAAGTGCTGAAATCTGCAGTACCTTCCGGCCGCACCTTGTTTTTTCTTCAGCTGTTTATTCATTCACTTCTCCATTTGGAAGATTACGAAACCAGCCCCATTTCAATACCTTTTCTGCGGAGATGGAGATGTGGGAGGGTGACTTCGGAAGGAAAT
>CALWBC010000189.1 GCA_944375755.1 uncultured Mediterraneibacter sp.
GCACGAACATCTGATTCCGGCGTTACATCCGTTCGAAGCTTTGAAGGAGTGGGCTCAGCATGGCGTTACAGCTTCCTCTTTCCCGGCGCTTTCCGATTAGTCGAATCGCTTGCAACCGGGACAGTTCCCGATCAGAAAAATCAGAATTTTACTCCTCCAGCGACCTCTTCTTTGATGTGGTCACCGTCTCCTCATAACATGTAAAGATCTCATCCACCTTTTCCCGTTTCATCCTCGGTGTAATCAGGCTGACCACCGGTACCACAATCAGCCCGGCAACCATCGCGGCCGCTCCGGCATTGATCGGCGATGCGATAAATCCGATGAACATGTTTGATACTGTAAGCCCCACTCCCGCAATAAATCCGGCCCACACGCCTGCACGGGTTACTCCTTTCCAGTACAGGCCATACAGGAACGGAGCCAGAAATGCGCCTGCGAGAGCACCCCAGGAGATTCCCATCAGCTGAGCGATAAATGTAGGCGGATTCAGCGCGATTACAACAGACACCACGATGAAAAATACAATCAACAGCTGCATTGTGACAATCTGCTTCTTTTCACTCATATTTTTCATGATATTGTCTTTGAGCAGATCCAGAGTCATTGTAGAGCTCGATGTCAGCACAAGGGATGAAAGGGTGGACATGGAGGCCGACAGAACGAGAACGACTACAATGCCGATCAGGATATCCGGCAGCGCGGAGAGCATATGCGGGATAATGCTGTCGTACACAACCGCTCCGGTCTCATCATAGATCGCCGGACTGTCGAACAGTCTTGCAAAGCCGCCCAGAAAATAGCATCCGCCTGATACTACCACTGCGAACAGGGTTGAGATTACGGTTCCGGTATTAATGGATTTTTCATCTTTTATGGCATAGAACTTTCCGATCATCTGGGGCAGCCCCCAGGTTCCCAGTGACGTCAGAATTACCACGCCCAGAAGATTCAGGGGATCCGGTCCGAAGAAGGATGTGAATGCCCCCGGCTGTCCCTGTGTCAGTGCCACATCGCTTGGAATCTGCGCCATCTCTGAAATCGCGTTCATGAATCCTCCCTGTCCGCTCAGCACGGCCGCGATCACGGCCACAATTCCCGCCAGCATAATGATTCCCTGTATAAAATCATTGATTGCCGTTGCCATATATCCTCCGAGTATGACATAGATGGCCGTAAAGAGAGCCATCACGATCACGCACCATGTATATGGAATGTGAAAAGCCATCTCAAACAGACGGGAAAGTCCGTTATACACGGAAGCCGTATACGGAATCAGGAAAACAAATACGATAACGGAAGCTGTGATTTTCAGTGCTTTGCTGTCATACCGTTCCCCGAAGAAATCCGGCATGGTCTTTGATTTCAGATGCTGGGTCATGACTTTTGTTCTTCTTCCGAGCACGACCCAGGCCAGAAGACTTCCGATCACCGCATTGCCGATCCCGATCCATGTACTGGCAATTCCGTATTTCCAGCCGAACTGACCTGCATATCCGACAAAAACCACTGCTGAAAAATAGGAAGTTCCGTATGCGAACGCAGTCAGCCACGGTCCCACCGATCTGCCTCCCAGTACGAAGCCATCCACACTTGTGACATGTCGTCTGGAATAAAGTCCCACACCCACCATAATTGCAAAGAATATTACAAGCAGCACAAGTTTGATTCCCATTTTTCTCTTTCCCTTCTTTCTTATTATTCTTGTTCACTTTAAAGCGTTGCGCTTTAAAGTGTTAAAGTATCCTTGTATAGAATAACACGGGCATTTTGCCCGTGTCAATCTTTTTATGCGGTTTTATTTCAACTTTTATTTCATCTGCTCCACGCGTTCCTGGATGGTCTTGTTGAAGTTCTCGATTCTTCTGCTGTAGGACTCATTCATATATCTGGAATTCAGCATAAAGTCCGCTGTTGCCAGGTTGTTCGCGATCGGAATATCATACACGACCGCAATACGAAGCAGCGCCTTTACGTCCGGATCATGGGGCTGTGCTTCCAGCGGATCCCAGAGGAAAATCATGAAATCAATCTGTCCCTCAACGATTTTGGCTCCGATCTGCTGATCACCGCCCAGAGGACCGCTGCAGAAGCCTTTGACCGGAAGTCCTGTCCGCTCCGCAATCAGTCTCGCCGTTGTTCCGGTTCCACACAGGAAATGACCCTTTAAGATGTCTTTATTCTTATCACACCAGTCCACCAGTTCTTTCTTCTTTCCATCATGTGCCACAAGCGCGATATGTTTCGTCTTGTCAATTTCCATTGTTACATACTTGTCATCCAGCATATCTTTCTACCTCCTGATCTGTCGGCTGCTCTGACTGTCCTGCACAAATGTCCGGGATATATTTGATATATTTCCCTGACAAATGCTCTCAGACGAGCTGCTCCATCGTCTCAAACCGCAGTGACGCGAGCAGCGCCATAGCCACTGTAACCATAATACTATAAATCAGCAGAATTGGAAAGACGAAATCCGGATTCAGGAATATTCCGATCAGAACCGCCGCTCCTGCTCCCATGCCAAGCACCAGCATCTGAAGCAATACTCTCAGAAGGTCCTGGCCTTTTCTGCCGAACACTTCTCCCAAAAGCGACTGAACAATCACCTTTGTATACAGACGGTTTGCTTCAATCACCGTGTAAATCAGAATACAGTAAACAATGTTCACCACGGAGATATGCCAGAAAATCCCGACCGGTATGCAGATAATGCACCCGTCCGTAAAGGCTTTCACATGCTCCATGAGTGTAGCGTACCACAGTTTCTTTACGGCAGTATCCGGAATCAGATAAAGATACGGATTCTTAAGCTCATTCTCCCATTTTCCCAGATATCCGCTCATGACAAGGGAAACATAGGCGACAACTCCCAGCAGAAACAAAGATGGATTTCCGGTCTCCATCGCAGCCTCCCGGAGCGCATAGGAGAAAATAAACGCACATGCGACAGATACCAGCGTCATCTTGCTGAAGATAAAGAACCGTTCTTTCTTATATTCCTGAAGCTGCCTGAAAAAGATTGCCTTCGCTCCGAGTGCCTTTTTCCCTGCCCTGCTTCCGGAATACTGTTCTTTTTCACTCTTCAGACGTCGGAATCTCTTTTTTGCGCCAATACCCGTAACCAGTTCGCCGTCCTTCTGGCGCTTTCTTATCTCCGCATAGTCATTGGCGAACTTCGCTGCTTCTTCGTAATAGCCGCCATCGCACTTCATCCGCGATGCCGCCGCAATGCACCCGAGAGCCATTACAATATACAGCACTGAACAGATCATATTCAGAGTCGTCGGTCCGAGAAGAATCAGCCGGTACACCGCGATCTGCCATCCGATCACCGGGATCATCTGAAGCACCGGCCAGTCGATAAACGCGGACGCGGATTCCACGGAAAGTCCGTTTCTGCGGAAATACAGAATAATCAGAAGAGTAAATGCCACGAGAACCAGTTTGATAAACGTACGGATTCCTTTCATCAGCCCCTGTGGCAGATGATCGTTGGTATAGAGAAATACCATGACCGATACCTCAAACAACAGCTCCAGAACACACCCGGACATGAAAAACAGCAGTACTTTCCATGCCGGCACCTGAAACACGGTCATTCCGCCAATTGCCAGCACGATCCAGATAATCACTGACATCATGTAGTTCATCCAGGCGCAGTTTACCAGCACAAGCTTCGGACTGAACGGTGCCGGGAACACAAAATGTGCGTGTGCGGGACGGAAAATAATCCCTTTTCTGGAAGAATATCCCATAAAATTCCCAAGTGTCATATAGATGCTCCAGAGTGTCACGATAATTACAAGGCCCCTCACCGAGTCCAGCCGTATCAGGGCCGCCAACGTTCCCAGCATCACAACAATATAGACTCCGTACACCACTCCAAAGATAAGAGCGATCAGTGTGGACGGCTTTCTCACCGCTTTTTTCAGATTGTTAATAAAACTTCGTCTTGTCAGATAGATCAGAGCTTTCATTTTTTCTCACCGCCCGTCATTGCGAAGAACAGATCATCGAGATCTCTTCCCTCTGCGTCTTCTTTTGTGTAGGAACCAATGATCTTTCCCTTTTCCATTACAAACATAATATCCCACAGTTCTTCCACCATCTCAAGCATATGGGTGCTGATCAGAATGGTAACGCCACTGTCCCGGAGACGAATCACCACTTCCTTGAGCATTTTGATCGCCGAAGGATCCAGCCCCACCATGGGTTCATCCAGAAGGATCACCTTCGGTTTGATTGCCAGAGCACAGCAGATACTTACTTTCTGCATCATTCCTTTGGAGAGTTCGCTTCCCAGTTTGTCCTGTTTGTCATCCATTTCAAATTCCTTCAGGATCTGCTCTACTTCTTCATCTGTGATATCACTGCTGTACGCCATCCTTATGTACTCAATATGCTCGCGCACCGTGAGCGCGTCAAACATGGACGGGATCTCCGGAACATAGGCGAATATTTTCTTCGCCTCGATCCGCCGGGCAGGAATTCCCTGAATCCGGATATTTCCTTTATACCGGAGCAGCCCGGCAATACTTTTGATAATCGTTGACTTTCCGGCCCCGTTCGGTCCCAGCAGTATCCCCACCTGACCGTCCGAAACCGTAAAGCTGACATCATCTACCGCCAGATTGTTTCCATAAGATTTGCTAAGTCCCTGTATCTCAAGCATATGACCTCCTGTCTGCGGATTTTTCTGCACGGAACACCACGCCTTTCCCGGGTAACGGATTCGTCCTCCCTGAATCCGGATCATCCGGATTCAAAGCAGAAAAAGCCCCGCGTCACTGTATTATTGGTTTAATACAATGATACGAGACTTTACAATCTTTGTCAATATATATCTTCCGGTATGATTCGCCCTGTTTTCTTATTTACTCCGGACGTTTTTCCACAACCTCGCCCTGCTTTTTATAGATGCTGTTTCCCGGAACGAACCCTCTCACAGAGGAAAGCGGATAGATATTGCTGTGACTTCCGACAACAGTTCCCGGATTGAGGACGCTTCCGCATCCGACTTCCACTTCATCACCGAGCATGGCTCCGAATTTTTTCATTCCGGTCTCGATATTTCCCTCCGGTGTCTTTACTACAACCAGTTTTTTATCGGATTTTACATTCGATGTAATCGATCCTGCTCCCATGTGTGATTTATATCCCAGGATGGAGTCTCCCACGTAATTGTAATGCGGAACCTGCACTTTGTTAAAGAGAATTACATTCTTAAGCTCCGTGGAATTTCCCACCACAGCGCCCTCGCCGACAATAGCATTCCCACGGATAAACGCACAGTGGCGCACCTCCGCGTCCTTTCCGATAATCGCCGGTCCGTTAATGTATGCTGTAGGAGCGACATGCGCGGATTTTGCGATCCACACGTTCTCTCCGCGCTTCTCATATTCGCTCTCATCAAGCGTTTCCCCGAGTTCCAGAATAAAAGAACTGATCTTAGGAAGAACCTCCCACGGATACGTCACTCCTTCGAAAATATCTTTCGCGATCGTCTCGTCAAGTGTATAGAGTTCTTTCACTGTCAATGCTTCCATTTCACTGTCTCCTTTTCCGCCGGTCAACGGCCTTTTTTATAATAGCCTGCCGCTTTGTCAAAACAGGCTCTGAGCTGATACTGATTGTTCAGCCCTTTCACACCGACTGTTCTGTTGGTTATGAACTGATCTAATTTTACCATATATTCGTCAGAAGTGATACTGCCTTCCGCCACATAAGTCAGCCCTTTTTCCCAGCTGGCGGTCAGCTCCGGATTCAGAAGTGACCGGATCGAGTGATCGACCACGTCATACACCATTTCTCCCTGGAGAGTTGGCGTAATCACCTGGGTTTTCTTGTTCAGCTGCAGGTATTTGATGTGGATCAGTTTCTTCAGGATCTCCGCCCTTGTGGCGCTTGTTCCGATCCCGCTTCCTTTGATCTGAGCCCTCAGTTCCTCATCCTCGATCAGCTGACCGGCGTTTTCCATGGCAAGGATAATGGAACCGGAATTGTAACGCTTCGGCGGTGATGTCTCCCCTTCCTTGATCTCAAGTGCCTTCACCGGCAGAACAGCGCCTTTTCTTAATTTCTGAATCACTTCAAACAGCGCTTTATCCAGGTTCTGATCCTGGCCCTGGCCGGACTCCGCTTCCGGCCCCGCAGCTGTCTCCGTACCGTCTGCGCCTTCCTGTGCTCTATTCCTGTCCTGGCCTCTGGAAGCCTTTTTCCCCTGCGGAACTCCGGCCACTTTCAGGTATCCTTCCTCCGCCAGCACTTTAAAACTGGAAAAAAAGCTTTCCTCCCGGATCTTTGACACGATGGAAACCTTCTGATATACGGCAGGAGGATAGAAAATACTCAGAAATCTTCTCACGATCACGTCATACACCTTATGAGACAGATCCGACAGGCTGTTCAGAGCGCCCATTCCCTGCCCGGTAGGTATGATGGCATAGTGATCCGTAATCTGCTTGTCGTTGACATACCTGGTTTTCGCCAGCCCCTTATGACTTCCGAACGCCAGAATATCCTGCAGATAAGGCGCTGCCATGGGATATTTTGACAGGCCGTTCAGATTCCGGCTGATCTCTTTGGCCACTGCGGTGGAGAGCACACGGGCATCGGTTCGCGGATATGTCACAAGCTTTTTTTCATAGAGTTCCTGGACGATCCGCAGCGTCTAATCCGGACTGATCTTGAACCGTTTGGAGCAGTCATTCTGAAGTTCCGCCAGGTTATAGAGAAGGGGCGGATTCTTCTTCTCCTTTTTCTTCTCTATGGACTCTACCCGGCACTGAACCGGCTGTTCCTCCGTCAGGAAGGAAATCAGTTCCTCCGCCTTGCCTCTCTCCTTGAACCCGTTCTCCTTGTAGAGATCAAAAGATTCAAAGTACCGGGAACCTTTTACCGCTCTCCACTCGCCCTCAAAGGTCTGGCCGGAGGCATCCATGGTGCTGACCACACGGTAGAAGGGAGTCTTGACAAAGTCCCGGATCTCCCGTTCTCTTCGCACGACCATCCCCAGTACACAGGTCATGACGCGTCCCACGGAAATCACGGAATACTTTGTCTTGAGATAGTTTGAAATACTGTTCCCGTATTTTAATGTCAGGAGCCGCGAGAAATTGATTCCCATCAGGTAGTCTTCTTTTGCCCTCAGGTAAGCGGAAGCCCCCAGATTGTCATACTCCGACAGATCCTTTGCCTCCCGGATTCCCCGCAGGATCTCCTCTTCTGTCTGCGAATCGATCCAGACTCTGCGGCGCTTTTTCCCCGTTACATGTGCTTCCTGCTCCACCAGCCTGTAGATATACTCTCCCTCCCGCCCGGAGTCGGTACAGACGTAGATCGTATCCACATCGTCCCGGGTCAGAATGGAGCTTACAATCTGGAACTGTTTTGCCACAGCAGGTATGACTTCGTATTTGAATTCCTTCGGTATAAAAGGCAGCGTCTGAAGGCTCCATTTCTTCAGCGCCGGGTCATATGCTTCCGGATAGCTCATGGTAACCAGATGTCCCACACACCATGTCACAATCGCCTCATCAGATTCCAGATATCCGTCTCTTCGTTTCGTATTCAGTTTTAATGCCCTGGCAAACTCCTGAGCCACACTGGGCTTCTCTGCAATATATACTGATTTCCCCATATGTATGTCTTCTCTGATCCGTCCTTTCGTCTCTTACGCAAAACGACAGGACAGGGATCCTTTAAAATCCCTGTCCTGCGATCTTCTTTTTTAGCCCTGCGTCAGGAAACGGTATGCTGTGCGGGTATCGTATTTTTCCCCTTTCTTACAGATCGGTCCCGGGAAATTCTCATGATGAACTGCATCCGGGTAATACTGTGTCTCCAGACACACCGCGCTTTTCTTTATGTAGGATACTCCGTCCTTTCCCGGCTCATTGTCGAGGAAATTGGCGGTGTACATCTGCACGCCCGGAAGATCCGTGTAGACTTCCATGACGAGCCCGCTCTTATCTGACGCTACTTCTGCTACTTTATCAAATTTGCCTTCATTTTTCAACACCCAGTTGTGGTCGTATCCGCCGCCGAACCGAAGCGGTTCATAATCCGCGTCGATATCCGCGCCCAGAACACGGCCTGCGCGGAAGTCCATCGGGGTTCCCTCCACACTTCTGATCTCGCCGGTGGGAATAGACTCTTCATCCGCCGGAGTGAAGCTGTCCGCGTTCAGTATCACCTTATGGTTCAGAACTGTTCCGCTGTCGTGACCGTTGAGATTAAAATAACTGTGATTCGTCATGTTGACAATGGTATCCTGATCCGGGACTGCCTCATAATGGATATTCAGCGTATTCTCATTGTCCACCGTATAGGTCACATGCACATCCAGTGTACCTGGATACCCCTGATCACCGTCCGGGCTGAGAAGATGGAACCGGATATGATCTCCTTCATATTCCTCCACTTCCCACATCCGTTTGTGATAATATTTCATTCCACTGTGAAGGTTGTTTCCATTATCATTCTTGTCCAGATGATAGGTCACTCCGTTGATCTCAAACCTGGCGCCGCCGATCCGGTTTGCATTTCTTCCGACTGTCGCTCCGAATCCTCCATCGCCTCTCTCGTAACCGGCCGGATCGTCGTATCCATGCACCACATCGATCGTATTTCCCTTTCCGTCCGGAACGAAAAGCCTCACCAGAGTCGCTCCGAAATCTGAAATCCTGGCGCTCATCCCCCTGTCATTTCCAATTGTATACAGATGAGCCTCCTCATTGTTTCCGGTTTTTCCGAAAACTGTTACATCCTGTTTTTCCATGATGGTTTCCTCCTGTTATTATGACCTTATTCTATTGTAAGCCATCCGGATGAATGTGTCCAATGATTCTGTTTTTTTATTTCCAGCCTTTAATATTTCCGTCCAGATCCCAGAGATCTTCCCAGCTGTGTGCTCCCGGCCAGAGGAACACCTGCCCTTTCACCAGTCTGCAGTTCTTGTCCGCCCGGCGGATCTTCTCCATCTCCTCATCTGTAAGCGGATCTTCCGTCACACAGCGCAGATTGTTCATATACTGCTGCGGTTTTACGGAAAACGGAATCGGAATCTGACCGTTCTGCACCGCCCATTTCAGGCAGATAATCGCCGGATGCACATGATGTGCTTCCGCCGCCTCCACAATCTCCGGAATCTCCATATCAGCCACATCATCCGCTGTCCGGTCTCTCTCCGGTCTGGAGGGGGAGCCGAGCGGGCAGTAGCCGATAGGAACGATATTGTGCTCCCGCACATAAGCGAACAGCTCCGGCTGCTGGAATCCCGGATGGAGTTCCATCTCAATGGCCGCCGGCTGGATCCTGCACAGCGGAAGGACTCTCTCCAGCTTCGGGATCGTCATATTGGACATACCAATATGGCGGACCAGACCTTCCTCCACCAGGGTCTCGCACTGTCTCCAAACTGCCATGTACTCTTCCGTAAAGAAGGGCCGGGAATCCGGATTTCTGGAATCTCCGTCACATCCCGGAGCATGATAGTTGGGGAACGGCCAGTGTACAAGATACAGGTCAAAATAATCCAGCCCCAGATCCGCAAGGCTCTGTCTGCAGGACTCGATCACTTCCCCGTCGCCGTGTTTATCGTTCCATACTTTGCCAGTGATAAAAAGTTCTTCCCGCTTTACCACCTGATCCTCAAAAAGCTGCTTTAACACGGCGCCGATTTCTTTTTCGTTCTGATACACGCTGGCGCAGTCAATCAGACGGTAACCGCCGCACACGGCCCCGTAGACTGCCTTCGAGATCTCCTCCGCTCCGTATTTGTCAGAGCCGAAGGTGCCGATCCCGATTGCCGGGATCTCGCAGCCTGTATAAAGCTGTCTCTTCGGAACTTTATTCGGATCAACCTTATCGATATTTTCTTTCAATTCCATATGCCATCCAGCCTCTCTTATTCGTTCTGATCACCGAAAATCACTGCAACTTTTCCGCAGTCGCCCTTTGCCATAAGCTGATAAGCCTCTCCCGCTTTCTCGATCGGGAATTCGTGTGTGATCAGATCTTCCGGATGGATGCCCCATCTTACAAGGCGCTCTACCAGTTCTTCCATTCTCCACAGACTGGTTACCCATGAACCGTAGATCGTCTTCTGTCCGTGAATGATATCCGGGCTCGGTGTGAAATTACATGTACCGCCTTCTCCTACGAACGCGATCTTTCCCCACTCTCTCGTAGCGCGAATGCCAACCTGACGCCCCGCATCCTTTCCGCTCCAGTCAAC
>CALWBC010000190.1 GCA_944375755.1 uncultured Mediterraneibacter sp.
CCTATCGGTTCTTCGATGATACGCAGTCAATGGCAAATGCCTACGAAGCCGGTGAGGTGGACGTTGCAACCTCTCTGTCTTCCACAGTGATGGAGGCGTATGAGGGGGAGGATGATCTGTTTGTGACAGATCAGATTGCTACCCGTTACATTTATATGAATCTGAATGTGGAACCTCTGAATGACGTGCGTGTGCGCGAAGCGATCAACCTTGCAATCAACAGAGAGGAGCTCTGCCAGATTGTGGGATCGGACACGGAGCCGACATACAACCTGGTCGCAAAGTACATGAAAGATAAAAACACCGGGGAGTATTTCGTGGACGGTGCGCCTCAGCCCTTTGAGGAAAATGTGGAGCGTGCCAGGGAGCTTCTCGCGGAGGCGGGATATCCGGACGGCGAGGGATTCCCGGAACTGACGTACAATTATCCGACACTGGAAATGGATTCGAATACAGCTCAGGTGATTCAGGAACAGCTCAGAGAAAACCTGAATATTACAATTAACCTGGAAGCGCAGGAACTGCAGGCAAACTACTCTACACGCTACTCAGGGGATTTTGACCTGTGCAGAATGAACTGGACGGCAGATTTTGCAGATCCGTACACGTATCTGTCCATGCTCATGTCAAACAGTACTTACAACTGCAGCGGCATTCATGACGAAACCTATGACGCGATTGTAGCGCGGTCCAGTTCAGAATCAGATCCGGCAAAGCGGGCGGAACTTATGCACCAGGCAGAGCAGCTCGCGGTAGGAGAACAGTTTTATATCATTCCCCTCTATGCAATGAAGAGCGTGAATCTGGTGAACCCGGCGATCTCGGGGATCCGCCAGATCCCGGCAAGCGGTGCTTTAGAGTACCGGTATGCCGACATCGGATAAAAGGAGGACGTGGATCTATGATGGAACTGGTGATCGGAGGAAGCGGAAGCGGGAAGTCTGCTTATGCGGAGACAGCCATCTGCCGGGAACACTGCCGTTCTCTGGAGGAAGATAAGGATGCTTTCCTGTACTACATTGCCGACATGATCCCCTATGGCGCGGAGACAGAGAAGAAGATCGCGCACCACAGGGAGATGCGGGCGGGAAAAGGTTTTCAGACGCTTGAGTGGTATTACGGACTGGCGGAGCATATAACCGCACCGGATGCCCCGCCTCTGGAAGGAGCGTCCGTTCTGCTGGAATGTATTTCTAATCTTACCGCGAATGAGATGTACGAACCGAAGGCTGCAAAAATGGCTGCTGCTGCGGAAGCGGTGATCAGAGGCGTGCAGATGCTTCATGAGCGATGCCGGAATCTCGTGGTAGTGACGAATGATGTGTTCCGCGAGTCCGGATCAGATTCAGAAGAAATGGTCCTCTACAAGAAGAATCTGGCGCGGATCAACAGAGCACTGGCAGAGGAGGCGGACAGAGTGACGGAGGTTGTATCCGGAATCCCGATACAGATACGGGAAAAAGGGAAATCTTTGGAAACAAATAAAAGTGAATATCCGGCAGGAGTCACACTGATTTTGGGAGGCGCTTATCAGGGAAAACGAGCTTATGCGGAGATGATTTTCCCCGGGCTGACGTGGGCGGATGGAGAAGAAATTCCATTTCAGGAGATCGAAAATGCAGCTGTGATTGACCGGTTTCATCTTCTTGTAAAACGCTGGATGCTGGCGGGGAAAAGCGCGGAGGATCTGACGGAAAAAATTCTTGGCATGAACAGGAAGATTATTATACTGTGTGATGAAATCGGCTGCGGCCTTGTGCCGGTCGATGCTTTTGAGAGAGAATACCGGGAGGCCGCAGGCAGAGTATGTGTGGAGCTGGCGGAACATGCCCGGCGTGTGGACCGGGTTGTCTGTGGAATCGGGATGCGGATGAAGTGATTTCTATCCGGACAGGGGAACGATTCCGTCTGCAGATATCCGGGCGGCAAATAACCGGGGAAAAGGAAAGGAGCGGCAATACAGATGTTAACGGAACTTGAGCAGGTTCTGCCTGCTGATATTGAGAAAAGAAGTTTTGAGATTATTACGGAAGAGCTGGGAGATAAACAGCTCATACCGGGAACAGAGGCTGTTGTAAAGAGGTGCATTCACACAAGCGCGGATTTTGATTATGCTGACAATCTGGTGTTTTCCGACTGTGCCGTGGAGCGGGCGATGGATGCCATACGCAGAGGCGCTTCTATTGTAACGGATACGCAGATGGCGAAGGCGGGAATCAACAAAAAGCGCCTGGCTAAGTACGGCGGTGAAGTTTACTGCTTTATGTCTGATGAGGATGTTGCTGAGGCTGCTAAGCAGAACGGTACCACAAGGGCGGCGGCATGTATGGATAAGGCAGCTGCTCTCCTGGGGAACAGAGCAGAAAAGAATGAAAAAGCGGACGCAGACGGAAAGGCCCCAGGACTGATCTTTGCCATCGGAAATGCCCCTACCGCGCTGGTACGGCTTCATGAGCTGGTGTCAGAAGGCAGGATAGATCCGGAGCTTATTATCGCGGTGCCGGTTGGGTTTGTAAACGTGGTTCAGTCAAAGGAACTGATTCTGAGCCTGAAAGATACGCCCTATATTGTGGCGAGAGGTCGAAAAGGCGGAAGCAGTATCGCGGCATGTATCTGCAATGCGCTTTTATATCAGATGTAGAGGCAGGAGGGCAAAATGGAGAGACCATATTTCCCGATGTTTATTGATATTAGTGGAAAGAAAATCCTTGTGGTGGGAGGCGGAAGTATTGCCCTTCGCCGTGTGAGAACGCTCCTGAAATTCGGCGCAGACATAAAAGTAATAGCGCCTGAACTGAAAGAAGAACTGACCGAGCTGGAGACGCAGGGAAAGATTACGGCAGAGCGCCGGTGTTATGGGGCCGGCGACACGGAAGGATATGAAATTGTGCTGGCAGCATCGGACCGCCCGGATGTAAACCGCGCTGTGAAGAACGAGTGCAGTGAAAGAGGAATACCGGTCAACACAGCGGATGATAAGAGCCTGTGTGATTTCTATTTCCCGTCTGTGGTAATGACGGATGATGTCGTGATCGGGATTAATTCCGGCGGAACGAATCCCGGAAAAGTAAAAGAGACGCGCCGGGAAATCGAGAGAATTATAAAGTAACGATTGCCAAAAGTTTATATTTTGTTTATAATTAGTCCCATATTGTGCCGTAAATGTGGAAAACTTTTCTTCTTTTCGAATGAAAAGCGGAAAATATTCTGCTGAAAGGCACAGAGAAAGAAAGCGCCGGAATTCCGGCGCGGGAGACAGAAAGGACAAAAAAGAATGGGAGACACATTACAGATATTGATTGCCATGGTCGTCTATATGGCTGCGGTAATTATAATTGGCGTAACTTTTGCAAGAAAAGCGAATGCCAGCTCAGACGCATACTTCCTGGGCGGCAGAAGCCTCGGGCCGTGGGTCACCGCCATGAGCGCGGAAGCCTCGGATATGTCCGGGTGGCTGCTTATGGGACTGCCGGGAGTCGCTTACTGGTGCGGAATCGCGGATGCGGCGTGGACTGCGATTGGTCTTGCAGTTGGAACTTATATAAACTGGCTGATCGTATCGAAAAGACTTCGCCGGTACAGCGAGAAAGCGGGAAATGCTATCACGCTTCCGGAGTATTTTTCCAACCGTTTTCATGAGAAGCGGAAAGTGATAATGACAATATCAGCAGTTTTCATTCTGATATTCTTTACGGTTTACGCGGCAAGCTGTCTTGTGACATGTGGGAAGCTGTTCTCTACGCTGTTTGATCTTCCCTATGTTCCGATGATGATCGTGGGTGCGGTCTTTGTGCTGATCTATACCATTATCGGAGGTTTTCTGGCGGAGAGCGCTTCTGATTTCATGCAGGCGATTGTGATGATTATCGCGCTCAGCGTGATTGTGATTGTCGGTACTTATTCAGCAGGCGGTCTGGGAGCGGTTCTTGACAACGTGCGTTCGATTCCGGGATTTTTAGAATTCTTCGGAATGGCAACGCCCCAGACTGTGGACGGAGTACAGCAGGCCGTAAACGGGCAGCCGCTGTTTGGTGAAGCGGCAGCTTATGGCATCCTTCCGGTAGTATCGGCTCTTGCGTGGGGGCTTGGATATTTTGGAGTTCCACAGGTGCTGCTTCGTTTTATGGCGATCCGTCATGAGGATGAGCTGAAACGTTCCCGGCGAATAGCTACGGTTTGGGTTGTGATTTCTCTTACGATTGCCGTATTTATCGGACTGATCGGAAGAACACTTTTCCCGACTGCGTTAACAACATCCGCGGATGCGGAAAATGTGTTTATTCTGCTGTCAACAAATCTGCTTCCTCCGCTGATTGCCGGATTTGTCATGGCAGGTATTCTTGCGGCTACGATCAGTTCATCGGATTCTTATCTGCTGATTGCCGCGTCAGCTTTTGCGAAGAACATCTATCAGGGGCTGTTCCGGAAAAAGGCTTCTGACAGAGAAGTGCTTAATATTTCACGGATTACGCTGCTTCTGATCGCAGTTGTAGCCATGATTATCGCTATGGATGAAAACAGTGTGATTTTTACAATTGTAAGTTTCGCGTGGGCAGGATTCGGAGCCACATTTGGTCCGCTGATGCTTTTCAGTCTGTTCTGGAAACGGACAACCCGGGCAGGCGCGATCGCCGGAATGATCGGCGGGGCGGGAATGGTATTTGTATGGAATCTTCTGGTTCGTCCGCTGGGCGGAATGTGGGATATCTACGAACTGCTTCCGGCATTCATCTTCTCGAGTATCTGTATTGTGGTTGTGTCCCTGCTGACACCGGAACCTTCTGAGCAGATTCAGAGAGAATTTGAAGAAGTGCAGAAAGACGGCGGGGCAGCTGTCTAAACAAAATCTAAACATTGCCGTAATCAATATTATCACCTTCTTAATAAGTTCTGTTTTATGATAGAACTAAGAAAAGAAGGTGATTTTTATGTTGAGAGATTTTTTATTATTAGCAGTTGTAGCAGGATTTTTCCTGTACGGTTTCCATCTGATGAAGAGGGTGGATGGATTTTTCACGGAGAACAGGAAAACGGAGAAACAGACAGAGAAGAAGCAGGACTGTGCAGTGCTTTTCGGAGAAAAAAGGGAGCCGGAACTGGAAAAGTGGTTTCGGACCGCGGGATTCCAGGTTATATTTACAGATGATGTTCAGATAGCCCGGGAGTGGGGGCGTGTAAAATATCTTGTCGCGTATGGAACATCAGATGTAGATAATCTCTCTATGTGCAGCCTGTTTCGGAAGGCATATCCGAAAGCAGAGATTTACAGTGTATGCAATGAAAGGCCGATAAAGAAACTCTACAGGCAGACAGGGACTTCGATTGTATACAACAAAGAAGAACTGCTGCAGAGAATGGAACTGGTAACTCTGGAGCATGAAGTGGGTGGTGCGGCATGATAAAGAAACTGATGCGCCGCCTGACTCCAACGCAGATGATTATGATCGGATTCTGTCTTGTGGTACTTACCGGGACGCTTTTGCTTATGCTGCCCATATCAACCAGGGAAGGAATTGTTACACCGCCGGTGAACGCTCTGTTCACGGCGGTGTCCGCTTCCTGCGTGACGGGGCTTGTCATTGCGGATACATTTCAGTACTGGTCTGCTTTCGGGCAGTGTGTGATCCTGCTGCTGATCCAGATCGGCGGACTCGGATTTATGACAATCGGCGTCTTTTTCGCGATTGTCCTGAGGCGGAAGATCGGACTCTGGGTGCGGGGAACACTTCAGGAGAGTGTGAACTTCATGCAGACCGGAGGGGTTGTCCGCCTTGCGAAAAAGATTATTATGGGAACCGCTCTTTTTGAGGGGGCAGGAGCGCTGATTCTCGCCATCCGGTTCGGAAGAACCATGGATGTCGGGCAGGCGCTTTATTATGGTGTTTTCCATTCTGTATCCGCTTTCTGCAACGCGGGATTTGATCTGATGGGGAAGGATGGGGCATATATTTCCCTGACAGAGTATTCCGGGGACTGGGTGGTTAATCTTGTGATTATGCTTCTGATCATTATCGGAGGTATCGGCTTCTTCATCTGGAATGATATTACAGAGACCGGTTTACATATCCGCAGATGGAGCCTGCATACAAAGATCACCATTCTGATGACGCTGATCCTTATTTTCGGAGGAGCAGCGCTTCTGTTTGTGTTAGAGTATGACAATACCCTTGTCGGACGTCCGCTGAATGAGCAGATTCTGTGTTCGCTGTTCGGATCCGTAACTGCCAGAACCGCCGGATTCAATACAGTGGATACAGGAGCGCTAACTGACAGCAGCAAGCTTTTAACCACGGTGCTTATGTTTATCGGCGGAAGCCCGGGATCAACGGCAGGCGGAATCAAGACAACTACGGCGATTGTACTGCTCGCTTCCGTTGTTTCCGGTCTGTTCCAGAAGAGGGAATGCAGTCTGTTCGGGCGCAGGATCGGAGAGGATACCATTCGGAAAGCGGGCACGGTTCTGTGCACGAATCTGATGCTTTCTGTTGCAGCCGTGCTGATTATCGTGACTGCGTCATCGCTGGATGTGACGGATGTAATGTTTGAAGTAGCCTCAGCGATGGGGACGGTAGGCATGTCAGCGGGAATTACAAGAGATCTTGGAACTGTCTCCAAGCTGGTGCTGATTTTTCTGATGTTCTGCGGCAGGATCGGCAGCTTTACATTCGCATTGTCCCTGAAAGGACACAAAGTAGAACCGCCGGTAAAACTTCCGGAAGAAAAAGTAATGATCGGATAGAGGTTCGGAAAGGGCAGGAAGCCGCCGGACAGTACAGAGATAATAACAGGGAGGTTGAAGGAAATGAAATCTGTTTTGATTATAGGAATGGGCAGGCTGGGCCACCATCTCTGTCTGAATATGGCACATATGGGAAATGAAGTGATGATCGTGGACAGAGACGAGGAATGTATGCAGGATCTGCTTTCCAGTGCCGTGATGGCGAAGGTGGGAGACTGTACCAGAGAGGATGTGCTGCGAAGCCTGGGAGTGGGGAATTTTGACATCTGTTTTGTCTGCATTGGTTCGGATTTTCAGAACAGTCTTGAGATTACCAGTCTGCTCAAAGAAATGGGAGCGAAATATGTGGTCAGCAAGGCGACCCGGGACATTCAGGCCAAGTTCCTTTTGAGAAACGGTGCGGATGAAGTGATTTATCCGGAGAAGGACGCGGCAGAGCGCGCTGCTGTGAAATACGGAAGTAACAGGGTGTTCGATTATATTGAGATGGCGGAAGGGTATTCTATCCTGGAGATTCCGCCGATGCCCGGATGGGCTGGCAAGAGCATCGGTCAGCTGGCAGTCCGCTCCCGGTATCATGTCAGCATTCTGGGGATTAAAGTGAAAGGGCATTTACAGTTCCTGCCGCATCCGGACCGGGTGCTTGAGAGCGATGATCACCTTATGATTGTAGGATTAAAAAAGGATGTGGAACGCATCTTGGCAAATATGAATTAAGGTGATACTATTTGCAGGAGAGGAAATCGATTGACTGCCAGGTGCAGAAAGGGGTACAGCGATGAAGAGAATCAGAAATCTGATGAGGAAAGCAGAACACAGCGAGCGGGTTCTCTATATTGTACGAACAATTTTGATTGTACTGGCGTCCAGTTTTGTATGCCTGATCCTGAACCGCGCCGGTGTGATGAAGGAAAATATTCTGATGGTATTCCTGATTGGGGTTCTTCTGATCGGAGCCTTTACAGCGGGATATGAGTATGGAATTATTGGTGCCGTAGTCAGTGTTCTGATGTTCAACTATTTTTTTACTGTCCCGGTTCATACATTTGCGATCATGAATCCGGACGATGTGGCTTTGATGTTTTTCTTTCTTGTGGTTTCCTGCATCTCTTCCGGAATGACGGCACGGTTCCGCCGTCAGCTGTCCATCGCCGGAGAGAATGAGCGCACGGCACGGAGAATGTCTGAGATGGCGGAACGCTTCAGCAATGTGACCGGAAAAGAAAGAATTATCCAGCTTGGACTGGCATATATCCGGGAAAATACAGGATATGAAGCGTCGGTAAGTCTTAAGGAAGAAAACGGCATAAAGCAGTCGGAAGGATACGAAGGAGGGTATGTGCTTTTCCCGATTGGAGGAATCATGCAGCAGTCCGGGGAGCTGAAAGTATATACGCAGGATCGGGGAATGACAGCGGAACAGGAGATTTTTATCCGGGCGGCTGCAGGGCAGATCGGGATTGCGCTGGACCGTGAAACCATCTATTCGGAGCAGGAGAAAACGAAGCTGGAAGTAGAGCGTGAACATTTAAAAAGCAGTATGCTCAGAAGCATTTCACATGATTTCCGGACGCCACTCACAGGAATAATCGGCGATTGTGACCTTATCATGAATAATGACAGCATGGCGCCGGATGAGAAGAAGAATCTCGTGCGTGATATCAGGGAACAGAGTCTCTGGCTGACCCGTACCATGGAGAATATTCTGAGTATGACCCGGATTGAGAATGGGGAAGGGTTTATTGAGAGAAATCAGGAAGTAATCGAGGATCTTGTCTATGAGGCGGAACGGCATATCCAGGGACTGAAAGAACACCGCAGGTTTCGGGATTCCCTTCCGGAGGAGCTGATTACCGCAAACGTAGATGGCAGGATGATTGTCCAGGTGCTGGTAAATCTGCTGGATAACGCGGTGAAGAATACAGAAGAAGGAGGCAATATCCGGCTGGGAGTTACATACCAGAACGGAAAAGCCTTTTTTGTCGTTGAGGACGATGGCAGGGGGATAGAACCAGGATGTGAGGAACTGATTTTTAATGAATTTGTATCTCTGGGAGAAAATGAACCAGACCAGAAACGGGGCATTGGTCTGGGGCTTGCTATCTGCAGAGAAGTAGTCGAAGCCCACGGCGGGAAAATATGGGCAGAAAACAGATTGGAAGGGGGAGCCCGCTTTACATTCTGGCTGAAGGCGCAGACAGCGGGTCTGTAGAATTGTTATGGATGAGAAGAAAACGATCCTGATTGTTGAGGATGATAAATATATTATCCATTTTCTGTCTGTGAGTTTCAGGGAGGAGAATTATGGATTTCAGGTGGCGAAATCGGTGAAGGAAGCGGTCAGTCTGTTTTATGCCAACCGGCCGGATGTTGTGATTCTGGATCTGGGGCTTCCGGATGGTGATGGAATGGAAGTGATAGAGCGCATTCGGGAGATCGCTGATACCCCGGTAATTGTCGTATCGGCCCGCCAGGAAGAGGACGAGAAAATCCGGGCGCTGGATGCGGGAGCGGATGACTATGTGACAAAGCCGTTTTATATGGGCGAACTGCTTGCCAGGATACGGGCGGCGCTCAGAAAAACGGAAAAGCACTCCCGGGAAAAAGAGACCAGATTTGAGGATGGAGATCTGTGTGTGGATTATGGGAAACGGAGAGTGGAAGTGGACGGAGGGGAAGTGCATCTGACCCCGATCGAGTATAAAATCCTCCTGCTTCTTATCGCGAACAGAGGGAAAGTTCTGACACATCATTATATTTTAAAAGAAATCTGGGGTTACGCAGAGGGCGTAGAGTCGGGGACTCTTCGGGTTTTTATGGCTCCGCTGCGGAGAAAAATTGAAAAAAACCCGTCCGACCCACAGCACATTATCACCGAAGTGGGGGTCGGATACAGGTTTCAGTAAGAGAGGGCAGTCAGGGCGTACTGCCCGGAACAGAGGCTGGTGAAACAGCCCTCAGAATATCAGGGATGTTTCGTGATTCTGCGAAGAGCTGATACTCCGGTTCATGAATATCTTCCAGGTAATGCGCGTCAGAACAGCAGATCACATTGCAGGCGGTGAAATAAGGATGCTCCCGCCGGATTCGATGGAGGTTCTTAAAGTCATGAAATTCCGCGCAGGTAAAGATGCTCTCAGGCGGCACAAACCCCAGGTTTGAAATCAGGCTGGTGGATGATTTGTCCACATGTGCCGGATAGGCGATGCCGTGAAATGATTTTACCAGCGGAAATACTTCATCAAAAGAGATAGAGGTGGCATTAATCAGAAGATGCTCCACCTTTCCTGTGACCTCGTCTTTTTCATTCATAATCTGCTGCCTGCCGAAGATGTCCTCCCGGTTTGGGACGGGCATTATTTTTTCGTATACCAGCGCGTCAAAAGCAAGCGCGTCTTCAATTGATGGAAACAGGCAGATCACATGAACCTCTTCCTCGGTTGTGAGTTCCATACCGGGAATTACGGTCACGCCGTAGGCTGCTCCGTGGTGCATGGCGGCGGGGCAGTTTTTGCAGGAGTTGTGATCTGTCAGCGCGATGACATCCAGTCCTTTGACCGCAGCCATGCCGGCAATGTTGGCGGGCGTCATATCATCATCCCCGCATGGGGAAAGGCAGGAATGAATATGAAGATCATAAAAAAGAGGGATCATGGTCTGCCGGCCTCGTAGATCTCCAGCGCGATATCAAAGACAGGAAGCTCGGTGGAGAGTACGGCGATTCCTTCTTCCGCAGCTTTCTCAAGTGTCCCTTCATCCAGCGAGACACCTTCTGCCATAACGATACATGCCGTATCTGTCAGAGATGCTACGGCGAGGGTGTTCTTGTTCCCCATTACGGTTACCCAGACGCCGTCAGCCGGGGCCTTCCCCATGGCAATGCTCAGAAGATCACAGCAGAATACGCGGGAAATCTCACGATCCGGATTTCCTTTTACTAATACCCGGCATTCCGGGAGTTCTAAAATGTTCTGCAGTTTCATATCAGTCTTTCACCTCTTTCTTTCCCGGCTGCCTCAGATTTTCGGGTACGCCGAACGAGGCAAGTTCCGTTGTCAGTTCCCGGATATATTTGTGCAGCAGTTCGTCATCCTCGCGGGACAGTGTTTTGCCGGCATTTTCTCCCTGGGTCAGGTGCTCGATCCTGCTGGAAAGATCCGCAATGTTGGAGCGAAGCACATAGATACAGTCATTGGGCGTGGCTGCGCCTCTGACAATGTCTTCGGCCAGTGTCTGACAGGTGGGAGCACCGCAGGAACCGCAGTCCAGTCCCGGGAACTGTGCGGTGAGTTTTTCTACATCGCTCATCATTTTCAGACTTTCCTTAAATGTATTGCCAAGGCGGAATACCGGTTCATATTCAATGTCGCCTGCCCAGAATATGTTTTCAAGTTCAGGGTTGTCTGCCAGATGGTTTTTGGACACCGGCTGATATCTGGTCAGCCGCTTGGTTTTTGTCATGGCAATATAAGCGTTCTCTACGGTGAGTGTTCCGCCCACACATCCGCCGTTGCAGGCGTTCAGTTCTACAAAGGTAAGCCCGTGGAGTTTCTCGTCCTCCAGCTCTTCAAGCACCCGGAGAATGTTCACGATGCCGTCGGCTGCGAGATAGTTGTCGATCAGAAGTCCGCCGACTTCGCCTCCCGCGTTGCTCCACCCGATTCCGATCCGCCCGGAGTGGGAGAGCGGCTTTAACTGGCTTTCATCGTGCTTCATGTGGGGCAGGAGGAGAGGGTAGATATCCTTGATTGCAACCACATTGTCGATATTGCTCTTCTCAATTCCGAGAGGAGCTTTGGCATAGGATACCTTGGACGGGCAGGGAGAGATAAAAATAATGCCGATCTCTTCCGGCTTCAGTCCGGTTTTCTTCATTGCCCGGGCGCGGGCAATCTCCGCCGCTACCTCGACCGGAGCCTTAATTGGAAGCAGCCGGGAGATAAGGGAGGGGAATTTTACGCGGATCAGCCGTATGACCGAGGGACAGGCTGAACTGATAAACGGCGCATCCTCCCGGTGTTCTTTTATGTATTCCCTGGAAGCCTCTGATACAAGTTCTGCGGCCGCACTTACCTCATATACGTCATCGAACCCCAGTTTTAACAGCGCGTTCAGTACGATGTCTACATTGGTCAGATTATTGTACTGGGCATAGAGAGAGGGGGCGGGAAGCGCAACCGTATATTTGAAATTATTGATTACCGTAAGCGGATCATACACGGCGATTTTGGCATGATGCGGACAGTAGCGGATGCATCTGCCGCAGTCGATGCAGAACTTGTCTATGATGTGCGCCTTTCCGTTATGCACGCGGATTGCCTGGGTGGGACAGTATTTGATACAGTTGATGCATCCCTGACATGCGGATTCCTTAAGCCGAACCGAGCGCATGAATTTATTGCTGTTATTTTCCAATGGCAGTTCCTCCTTTACAGGTTCACCTTCATGGTAATGGTAGTTCCCTGTCCGATGACGGTGTCGATCTTCATCTCATCCGTGAACCGCTTCATATTCGGCAGTCCCATGCCGGCGCCGAATCCCAGAGAGCGGACTTCATCCCTGGCGGTGGAATATCCTTCTTCCATGGCCTTGTCGATATCCGGAATCCCCGGCCCCTGATCGGCGAGAACCATAGTGATGTCTGTATCAGATACGGACACGGTGATGGTACCTCCGTTCGCGTGGATTACCATATTAATTTCGCCTTCATACATGGCGATCGCCACCTTGCGGATGGCATCGCTTCCAACGCCCAGCATTTTCAGTTTGTTTTTTACCGAACTGCTCGCCTCGCCCGCGCGGGTGAAGTCATCCCCGTCGATCTGGTAGGTAAAGATAAGTTCATCACTCATTTAGGCACCTCCCCGCAGTCCGTTCTCGTAGAGAATCCCGCATGTGGTGAACATGTAGTGTTCTGTTGCGAGCACGGCAATTGATTTCCCCCTTGCAAGCGCCAGCATATTGTCATCCGGCATCTTTCCCCGCACAAATATGATGCAGCAGATATCAAGCATCTCTGCGGTCCGCACGACCTGAGGGTTGCAAAGACCGGTGATGAGTACGGAACACTGTCCGCAGTATGCAAGAACATCGCTCATCATATCTGCGGAAAAAACGAATTGTACGTCCAGATCCGCAAGTTCCTCTCCGTACAGGAATTTTGCGTCCAGAAGTTTCTGCATGTCTCTGATCGTCATAAGCCCTCCTGAAATTTTTACAATATATTTTCCCGTTTCTTATTAGCAAGTATAGCATTTGGGTATGTAAAAAGCAACGAGAGCATTGGCCTTAAGACCAATGCTCTCGTTGCTTTCGCTGTATGTACAGCAAGTGATATATGGCAGTATATTTTGGTTTGAAGTAATACGCGGGAATTAGATTGCATACAGATCTTTGCTGTGATCTTCACCGTAAAGTCCCCATTTATCCAATGCAACGCTGAGTTCTTTGCATTCTTTTGCTTTTTCACGCAGCGGAATATCATTCATGACTGCATCAATTGCATTTCTGAATGCGATTGCACCTGCGCGCGGTCCCATCGGATGAGCGTGGATGCCGGCACCAACGCCGAGAAGCACATCCGGCCCACAGTCATCCATGAATTTTGCGATCAGTCCCGGAACAACTCCGCCTCCTACAAACGGAAGCATCGGTTTCAAATCGTAGAATTTCGCTTTGGATGTATTGATGTTTGTTATATAGTTGTCGAAAGTATTGTCAAATTTTCCATAAGG
>CALWBC010000191.1 GCA_944375755.1 uncultured Mediterraneibacter sp.
TGGAACCTTATATAAAGGATCATCTCTGTTTCGGTGAGACACAGGTCTCCAAAGGACAGACCATGCGGATGCTGATCCACAAAAATCACCTGAAAGCTCCGGTCTATGTAGGCGATACACAGGGAGATGCGGATGCCTGCAACGAAGCGGGTGTCCCATTCCTGTTCGCGGAGTACGGTTTCGGTGATGTACCGGATGCAGCCGAGCGCATCCGGACTTTTTCCGACCTTGAGAATCGGTTAATATGAATCAAATAAAAACGCCCCGGAGTGACATGTGCCGAACAGCCAGCCTGTCATTCCGGGGCATTTTTCATCGAAACAGAAATTCCTCTCTGAAAGGATTCCCGCCTCTTTTATTCATTATATTCCATACCGGTTCTTATCTTCCGGTTCTTCTTCTCATCATTCCGAGAGAAGCTGCCCCCGCTACTGCGGAGAATGCGAGCAGAGCAGCCCAAACAGCGACCTGCATATCATCACCTGTCTGCGGAGCTCCTTTTGTATCAGTATTCGAGCCTGCGTCATTGAGCGCAACCACGTATGTGGAGAATCCATCCGTAAGGATGGTAACCTGCCCGTTTTCCACTTTTCCATTTATTGTTTCATATGTACCGTCATCCGAATAATGAAGGACAATCACATCTCTTCCGTTATACTCGGTGCCAACCGGGAAAGTAAGCTGTACCTCTCCCTCCATTGTTCCCGTCAGTTCAATGTCGTATACACCAAGTACGGTCCGTCCTTTGACCGGCTCTGCCGACACATAACCGTTATACTCCTCGGTATTCGGCTCGATCACCTGTACCGCAACTGCCGCGTCAGAAGAAATCTTCCCGCTTACAGTAATACCTGTATTTGCGTCAGATACCGTTTTCTGCTCCGCCACAGTGGCCGTTGCCTCTGCTGTCGGCTGGTCCGCTGCCGGTTCGTCCGGTGTTGACGGATCTGCTGCCGGCTCTTCCTCTGCAGGTGTATCCACTGCCGGTTCGTCCGGTGTTGCCGGATCTGTTGCCGGCTCTTCCGCTGCAGGCGTATCCACTGTCGGTTCGTCCGATGTTGACGGATCTGTTGCCGGTTCGTCCGCTGCAGGTGTATCCACTGCCGGTTCTTCCGGCGTTGACGGATCTGCTGCCGGCTCTTCCACTGCCGGCGTATCCACTGCCGGTTCTTCCGGCGTTGACGGATCTGCAGACGGCTCTTCCGCTGCAGGCGTATCTACTGCCGGTTCTTCCGGTATTGACGGATCTGCAGACGGCTCTTCCGCTGCAGGCGTATTCACTGCCGGTTCTTCCGGTGTTGACGGATCTGCAGACGGCTCTTCCGCTGCAGGTGTATCCACTGCCGGTTATTCCTGCGTTGACGGATCTGCTGCCGGTTCTTCCGGAACCGTTTCACTTTGATCCGGCTCTGTCGGACCGGTGCCCAGATAATCCTGACTGCCGCCCGCAGCGTCCAGATTCCATACGACCGCCGCCGCTTTCTCACCCCAGTAAGGATCAGAAGCATAGCTTACATTGATTCCTCCGCCTTTATTTCCAAGATACTCTCCATGATTTCTCCAGTCAGAAGAACTCAAATATCCGTCTGCCATCCAGTTTGCCATAAAATCACGGATACATTCATCCACGCTTGTAAACGCATCCGCGCTTTGTCCGGGAGCAGTGTCCACTGCATTAAGACCGAACAGATTGTTCTTCTCTGTACAGATCCAGCTGGTTCCCCAGGCACTTTCATTCACTGCAATTCCCATTGACAGAAGTGCATTGACATTATATGTATTCTGGTATACCGCAAAACTGGAGCCTGTCCCAGTCAGTTTTGAAGACGAGGCGTCAACCCACGCATTTGCCATAGCCGTACTGAGTATACTGTCAAGCTGCGCCGAGCTGTAGCTTGTGGCGCTTCTCATATCAAGGAACTGAAAATAATTCCGGAACGGATTACCGGCATTCACCGCCGACGCACCCGCGGAACCACTCTGATAATCGCCGAGCATTACCGCATAATCCGTATAAAAATACGTCCCGTCATAGCTGTAATATTTTGTTCCTTCGCTCAGATAAGACGGCGCCGGTCCGTTATTCAGCGACGAAGCCGGTGCGCTGTTCAAATTCTGAGATACGAAATGGACAAGTTTGCCGCCCGACACTGTATAGTAACTGATGTTATCCACCACAGTATCAAGGCTTACCAGTTCTACCTCATCCGCATCCACCGTGCCGGTTACTCCGGCAAGCATGAATCGGATTTTTCCATCACCTGTCGTCCCCAGATAGGCGGCATCCGCACCATAGGCACCATTCGTATATCCGGATATTCCGTTGGTTTCATCATAATAATTTGTAACGGCATTTCCCTTTGTATTGAAATTTACGACAAGAGGACTCATGGAACGGGCGGAAAACATCGCTATACTGCTTCCGGAATCCATTCCTTCTTCACTGTCCGCATCTTCTTCAACCGTGCCGTTTGCATCCCCGATCTCATAGATACTGCCATCCTCATCCATGGCAGTCACTTCATCGAGACGCTGACTGTTTTCATCCTGCAGCCCCGATTCTTCTCCGGCGGCCGTTTCCCCCTCAGCTTCTTCCGCGTAGCTTCTCATGCCTGGAAAAACAGTCAGAACCATGGACATGAAAAGCATACATATCAGTAATTTGCTTTTCTTTATCACTTGTATACTTCCCTCCTTAACCTCATTAATTATTTATAAGTGTGATACTGATACATTGTCAGCTTAACATTTTCTTCCATCACTTTCAAGTACAAGTTTTTTGTAATTGTATTCTTGTATACAATTTGATTTTTACCAGTATTTTCAAGGATTTTCGTCAATTTCGTATTATCCGACTGATTCAAAATTATAAAACCATTGATTTTCCGACACAGGTGTCGTATTCATTAATCCCGAAGACTGCATCAAACCAGTAAAAGGATTTCCTGATGTCTGTATCACCACCTTTTCAGAAAAAATCATAAGCGAATTCATCCGGAAGAATAATACAAAAATAGCGGCCACTCTTTATACCGCTAACGGGGCACAGCCTGTCTATGAGATCAGATATCATGATATGTCCGTGGGACTCTTCCTCTCCAGAGTAGGAGCTCCTGCCTGTGTTGTCGGACTGGAAGAAATCATTGCTCTGGGAGCCAAAAAGATAGTACAGTTTGGAAGCTGTGGAATACTCGATCAATCCATAGTAAAAAACAGGATTATCATCCCTTCGTCCGCATACAGGGATGAAGGCACCAGCTATCATTATATCAAAAGCAGTGATGAAATCACCGCGGATCCCATTTCAACAGAAATCGCCGTACACTGTTTAAACAAACTAGGTATCCCTTGTATTCTCGGAAAAGTCTGGTCCACGGACGGAATTTACAGAGAAACCCCAGGTCTTATCCGAAAACGCAGAGAGCAGGGATGCATCGCTGTTGATATGGAATGTTCCGCATCTCTCGCCGTTGCAAAATTCAGAAATATTCCTATTATTCAGTTTCTTTTCGGAGCAGACAACCTGGATGCTGACATATGGGAACAAAGAGATCTCACAGATTACGGTTTTCAGGCCTCCAGTAAATACATCTTTCTCGCATTCGAATTAGCCATGGCGTTTGAAAAGGGAAATTAAAAAGAACTCTTCAGCAAAAAGCTGAAGAGTTCTGTCTACCGATGCCGCTGGCCGGACTCGAACCGGCACGGGGTAAACCGCTTGATTTTGAGTCAAGTGCGTCTGCCAATTCCGCCACAGCGGCTTATTACGATTTCCACATGAAACCGAAAACTATTATAACATTAATATTTTTTCTTTGCAATATCTAATGCAGTCATTTACTTCACTAACTTTGATTTGGGAAAGCGACCGGAAACAGAACCCGTTTTCGGTCGCTTTAATCGAAAGCTCAAGCCATAACAGCTATCTCTCATTTTTATCCCGGAAACATGGCATAATCCATATCAATCAGTTCCTGCTCCGAGATTTCATACATATGATTGTCATCTTCTGTTACATGTATGGTGTATTCCTGAGGCTCATTATAGGCAGGATCCTTAAGCTCGTCCCGAAGGATCTCAAACATATTCCGGTAAACCATTTCATTGATTGCCGCATCATCCGGCATCTCCGTCATCCCGGACGCTTCCTCTTCCAATGCGGAAACCAGCTCATCTTCCAGATCCTGATAGCCGGAAAAAGGCTCGATGGACACCTGCACCGCAAATCCGTTTTCTTCTTCCTCGGCACCGGTCACTTCATATTTTGCCAGAGCCAGAAGTTCAGGAGCCATCTCCCGGTACTGCTCTTTCAGCTCTTCCGGCAATCCGAGAGATTCAATTCCGGTTCCTTCCATCACGTTATCAATGTTCTGCTGATACATATTCCTGGCTTCTTCCATGGTGGAATCTGTCAGCTCCACATATTTGTCAAGCTCACCTCTGTAGCTGGCATCGAGTACACATTCCACATATGCCATGGCATCCTCCGGAGTGTATTTTGCCTCACATCCGCTCAGAAACAGCACTGCGGCAAGACCTGCACCTGCTGCCACAGCTGCGGCCTTTTTCCCTGCTCTCATGTTCTTCCCCCTGTGTCACATTCTATTTTTCTGCTTCTTCTGCCAGTTTCATCAGTTTCTGTCCGATCTCAAAGCAGTCAAATGTAGCAAAGTAATCCTTCGGTGTCTCCGCTCTGCGGATCAGCTGAACACTGCCGTCTTCCCTCAGAAGCAGTTCGGCTGATTTCAGTTTTCCATTATAATTGTATCCCATGGCAAAACCGTGGGCTCCGGTGTCATGAATTACAAGATAATCTCCCATATCAATCTGCGGGAGCATTCTGTCGATCGCGAACTTATCATTGTTTTCGCAGAGAGAGCCCGTCACGTCATACTTGTGATCACAGGCTGCGTCTTCTTTCCCAAGCACTGTGATATGATGATATGCTCCATACATGGCCGGACGCATCAGATTTACCGCGCATGCGTCTACTCCGATATACTCTTTATAAGTATGCTTCTCGTGGATCGCCTTTGTCACAAGACAGCCGTACGGTCCCATCATAAAACGTCCGAGTTCCGTATAGATGGCTACATCTCCCATTCCCGCCGGGACAAGCACTTCTTCATATACCTTTCTTACGCCTTCTCCGATTGCACGGATATCATTGGGCTCCTGATCCGGTCTGTACGGGATTCCGATTCCGCCGGACAGATTGATGAATTTGATATGAACCCCGGCCTCTTTTGAAAGTTTCACAGCCTGTTCAAAGAGGACTTTCGCAAGCATCGGATAATATTCATTGGTAACTGTGTTGCTCGCCAGGAATGCATGAAGCCCGAACTCTTTTGCCCCTTTCGCCTTCAGAATCTTGTAGGCTTCAAGGATCTGTTCCGGTGTCATGCCGTATTTCGCATCTCCCGGATTATCCATAATATCATTACTGATCTTGAAAAGTCCGCCCGGATTAAACCGGCAGCTGATCGTCTCCGGTATATGACCGATCGCTTTCTCAAGAAAATCAATGTGTGTAATATCATCCAGATTGATAATCGCACCCAGCTTATCTGCCAGCACGAACTCCTCCGCCGGTGTGTCATTGGAAGAGAACATGATATCATCCCCGGTAGCGCCGACAGCCTCTGACATCAGAAGCTCTGTGTAGGATGAGCAGTCACATCCGCAGCCATATTCCTGAAGAATGTTGATCAGGAACGGATTGGGAGTTGCCTTCACGGCAAAATATTCTTTATATCCCGGATTCCATGAAAACGCCTCTTTCAGCGCTTTCACATTCTCCCGAATTCCTTTTTCATCATACAGATGAAATGGTGTCGGATAGGTTTTCACCATCTCTTCTACCTGTTCCTTTGTCACAAATGGTTTTTTATTCATCTTCGTTTTTCCTTCCTGTATCTTCCGCACTGTTTTTCCACAGCTTTTCTTCTGTCTATTTCACAGTCGCGATTCTCATCATATTACTTGTAGCGGTATGCTCCTGCTTGATGTTCTGTGACGGAATTCCTGCCGTAAGCACTACCACATCTCCCGGTTCCACATACTGTTTTACCGTAGCAAGCTCAATCGCTCCGTTGCAGATGTCATCCGTTGTGTTGAACTGCATGGACTTCAGCGGACGCACACCCCAGTAGATGGACATTCTTCTCAGTGTTCTTTCATTCGGTGTAATTCCGAGGATCTCCTGTCTTGGTCTTAAATTTGATACCACACGTGTCGTAGCACCTGTCACAGACGGAGTGATAATACATTTTGCGTTCAGATTTGCCGCTGCCAGTACGGAAGAATATCCGATAGCGCTGGACAGGCCGCTTTTTAAGTGTTCTCCGGATTTATTCAGCATCGTATCATAATCGAGATGCTGCTCTGTGTTCTCGATAATATGAACCATCATCTGAAGCGCTTCCACCGGATATTTTCCCTGTGCCGTCTCTCCGGAGAGCATCACTGCATCCGTACCGTCATATACGGCATTGGCAACGTCCGTCACCTCCGCTCTTGTCGGACGCGGGTTGCGGATCATGGAATCAAGCATCTGTGTTGCCGTGATAACGGTCTTAAAATTATTGTTGCATTTCTGGATCATCATCTTCTGCAGATACGGTACTTCCTCCGCCGGAATCTCAACGCCGAGATCTCCTCTCGCAACCATGATTCCGTCCGCCGCGCGGATAATCTCGTCAATGTTCCGGATACCTTCCGCATTCTCAATCTTCGCAATAATCGGAATATACGGCGCATCCAGTTCCTTCAGATATGCCTTGATCTCAAGAACACACTCCGCGTTTCTCACGAAAGAAGCCGCGATAAAATCGATTCCCTGTTCCACACCAAACTTGATGTCCGCTTTATCTTTCTCTGTAATTGCAGGAAGGCGTACTGCCACATTCGGCACGTTCACACCTTTTTTCTCGCCAAGCTCTCCGCCGTTGACCACCTCGCAGACAATATCCTTTTCTGTTTTGCTGACTACCTTAAGTCCGATCAGGCCGTCATCAATCAGGATCGTACTTCCTGCATCCACATCTTCCACAAGTCCTGCATAGGTGATGGAAACCTTTTTCTCATCTCCTACGATATCCTCTACAGTAAGCGTAAATGTGCTGCCTGTCTCAAGCATGATCTTTTTCCCATCCTTGAGAACCCCCGTACGGATCTCCGGACCTTTTGTATCCAGAAGAATCGCAGTGTTGGTGTGCTCTTCTTCACGAAGCTGTTTTAACAGATCCATTCTGTATTTCTGTTCCTCATGGTCACCGTGTGAAAAATTAAAACGCGCCACATCCATACCGTTCTGAATCAGTTTTCTCATCAGTTCCTTATCATTAGTGTTTGGTCCCATTGTACAAACTACTTTTGTCTTTTTCATAAAATTCATGCACTCCTTTGATGTTTTGATTTCGTTTTTCATCAGAATGCGCCCTGAATCCGGGCGCGCCGTGTCATTTCACATGTTCATGCGTGAACAGATGGTCCTGACAGTACTCATAATTCCCATTACATTTTGAGCAGAAACGGAATTCCAGACACGGGTCATCCAGCTCTGTTCTTCCGCAGACGGCACATCTGTGCTTCGCTCCGCCCGCATATTTCATATGAGGAGCAGACTGCCGTTTGAACTTCGCCTTCCGCGCCTGCTCCCTCGGGCCGAACCGCCTCATATTTCTGCTCGACAGGAAGAAAATCACAAAATTCAGCAGAGATGCCGCTATGGCAACCCGCTCAACTATACTTCCCCTCACAAAATAATAAAGGGCCATTACCGCATAGACAATCGCCATCCACTTCATCTTGATCGGAATGATAAAATACAGCAGAACTTCCATATCCGGATAAATAGCGGAAAACGCGAGGAATATGGACATGGTGATGTAATTGGTGCTCACCAGACCTGCACTTGAAAGCGGAACCTCCACACCATATCTCAGGTAGAAATATCCGTAGAGGGCAAATACCGCAATCACTGTAAACAGGATTCCCGAAAAAATATATACATTATACCTGAAAGATCCCCATGTGCGCTCCAGCGCCGTTCCCAGTGAATAATACAGAAGCACCAGAAATGCAAGCGAGATCAGATTCGTTGTCGGCGGAATCAGAACCCAGGATATGATTCTCCAGATCTGTCCCCGCACGATCAGCCCCGGCTCCAGTGTCAGCCAGCTGATCATATTCGGCATCAGATACACAATACCAAATCCGATCACATATCCAATCAGCAGATAGACTGTCAGATTGGGGATTGCATAACGCCCGAATTTTCTCTCTAATTTGTCCAGCCAGTTCAAATGTGATTTCTCCTTACTTTCTTATTTTTGTCTTTAATCCTATACAATTTTATCTTTCCTTTCTGTGTTTGTCAAACAGATATTATCCCTTTTCCCGGCTTTCTCATGATCTTTATATAAAATAGACATAAGAGCTGGAATTATTTTGAAATCCCGCATAATATTAACGATTGTCTTTTTAAAATATATGTCGTATAATGTACTTTGTCTCAAAATGCGAAACCGCATTTAATAGGAAATAACTCATATAAATTATTAGTACATAAGAATGGAGATTATACAATGAATCTGAAAGAATTACATACTCTTGGAATCGATATCGGTTCCACTACGGTCAAAATTGCGATTCTGGATGAAGAAAACGAGGTGCTCTTCTCCGATTATGAGCGGCACTACGCCAATATTCAGGAGACATTATCCGATCTTCTCGGCCGCGCCCTCTACAAACTGGGGCCGATTCAGGTGTCTCCTGTCATCACGGGAAGCGGCGGACTTACCCTGGCGAAAAACCTTGGCGTGCCGTTTGTGCAGGAAGTAATTGCCGTTTCCACCGCCCTGCAGGATTACGCGCCGCAGACGGACGTTGCCATCGAGCTTGGCGGCGAGGACGCAAAAATCATCTATTTTGAAGGCGGTAATGTGGAACAGCGAATGAACGGAGTCTGCGCCGGCGGTACCGGTTCATTCATCGACCAGATGGCTTCCCTTCTTCAGACAGATGCCTCCGGCCTGAATGAATACGCGAAAAACTACAAGGCACTCTACTCTATTGCCGCCCGCTGCGGTGTTTTTGCCAAATCCGACATCCAGCCCCTGATCAATGACGGAGCTTCCAAGGAAGACCTGGCAGCATCCATCTTTCAGGCGGTGGTCAACCAGACAATCAGCGGCCTTGCCTGCGGAAAACCGATTCGCGGCCATGTTGCGTTTCTTGGCGGACCGCTCCACTTCCTCTCCGAACTGCGGGAGGCATTTATCCGGACGCTGAAACTGGACGACGAACATATCATTGCCCCGAACCATTCTCATCTGTTTGCAGCCATTGGTTCGGCTCTGAACTCAAAAAAGGACACACCGGTTGCCCTTCGCGAACTTCAGAACCGCCTTGCGAAAAAAGTCAAGATGGAGATCGAGGTAGAGCGTCTGGATCCCCTGTTTGCATCCAATGCGGAGTATGAGGAATTCATCGCGCGCCACGCAAAACATCAGGTGCCGGTGAAGGATCTTGCCACTTACAGAGGCAAGGCTTTCCTCGGAATCGATGCCGGTTCCACAACGACAAAAGCCGCTCTTGTAGGCGAGGACGGAACCCTCCTCTACTCTTTCTACCACAATAACGACGGTGATCCCCTTGGCACAACCATCTCCGCCATCAAGGATATCTACAGCCAGCTGCCGGAGGGTGTGGAGATCGTCCACTCCTGTTCTACCGGTTACGGGGAAGCGCTGATCAAGGCGGCTCTCATGCTCGATGAGGGCGAAGTGGAAACCGTAGCTCACTACTACGCCGCCGCGTTCTTCGAACCTGATGTCGACTGTATCCTTGACATCGGCGGTCAGGACATGAAGTGTATCAAGATCAAAAATCAGACTGTCGACAGTGTGCAGTTAAATGAAGCCTGCTCCTCCGGATGCGGTTCCTTCATTGAGACCTTTGCGAAATCTCTGAACTACTCCGTGGAAGATTTCGCTCATGAAGCACTCTATGCGCAGAACCCCATTGATCTCGGAACCCGCTGTACGGTATTTATGAATTCCAAGGTAAAACAGGCCCAGAAGGAGGGAGCTTCCGTTGCGGATATCTCCGCCGGACTTGCCTACTCCGTAATCAAGAACGCGCTGTTCAAGGTAATCAAGGTATCCAGCGCTTCCGAACTGGGCGAGCACATCGTCGTTCAGGGCGGTACTTTCTACAACAACGCAGTGCTTCGAAGCTTTGAGAAGATCGCCGACTGCGAGGCAATCCGTCCGGACATCGCCGGTATCATGGGCGCTTTCGGAGCCGCGCTGATCGCCAGAGAGCGATATACAGACTGTGAAGGAACCACCATGCTTTCCATTGACGACATCAAATCAATGGAATATTCTACTACAATGACAAAATGCCGGGGATGCACCAACACCTGCCGTCTGACCATCAACCATTTCAGCGGCGGACGTAAATTCATCACCGGAAACCGCTGCGAGAGAGGGCTTGGAAAAGAAAAATCCAAGAACACCATGCCGAACCTGTTTGACTACAAGTTCCACCGTTATTTTGACTATGAACCCCTTCCGGAGTCCGAGGCAAAACGGGGTGAAATCGGAATCCCCCGCGTACTGAATATGTACGAGAACTATCCGTTCTGGTTTACATTCTTTACAAAACTCGGCTTCCGCGTGGTACTTTCTCCGGCGTCCACACGTAAAATATACGAACTGGGTATCGAATCCATCCCCAGCGAGTCCGAGTGTTACCCGGCAAAACTGGCCCACGGACATGTGCAGTGGCTGATCAATAAAGGCCTGACGCATATCTTCTATCCTTCCATTCCTTATGAGCGGAATGAATTTGAAGACGCAAACAACCATTACAACTGCCCGATCGTAACCTCCTACCCGGAGAACATTAAAAATAATATGGATCCGATCGTAAACGGGAAAGTCGACTTTATCCACCCGTTCCTCTCCTTCCAGAGCGAAGAGACCATCTCCTATCGTCTGATCGAGGAACTGGGAGAAAAGTTCTCTCTTTCCGACAGCGAGATCAAATCCGCTGTTCACGATGAATGGAATGAGCTTGCGGCATGCCGCGAGGATATGAGACGAAAAGGCGAGGAGACCATCAAGTTCCTGAATGAGACCGGAAACAGAGGAATCGTACTTGCCGGACGTCCCTACCACATCGACCCGGAGGTCAACCACGGACTTCCCGAGATGATTACTTCCTACAATATCGCCGTGCTGACCGAAGATTCTGTCTCCCACCTTCACCAGGTGGAGCGGCCTCTGAACGTCATGGACCAGTGGATGTACCATTCCCGTCTGTACGCTGCGGCAAACTATGTGAAGACAACAGAGAATCTGGATCTGATCCAGCTGAACTCCTTCGGCTGCGGTCTGGACGCTGTCACCACAGATCAGGTGGCCGACATCCTGAGCGGTTCCGATAAGATTTATACAACACTGAAAATCGATGAGGTCAACAACCTGGGAGCAGCCCGCATCCGTGTACGTTCCCTGCTGGCCGCAATCCGCGTCAGAGAGCAGAGAAAGGCAGAGCGCACAATCCGGCCGTCATCTATCGAAAAAGTGCCGTTTACAAAAGAAATGCGCAAAACTCATACCATTCTCTGCCCGCAGATGTCACCGATTCACTTCGAACTTCTGGAACCCGCGCTTAAAGCAGCCGGATACAGGATCGCAGTGCTTCCGAACGACAACAAACAGGCAGTTGACATGGGCCTGAAGTACGTAAATAATGACGCCTGCTATCCGTCCCTGATCGTTGTCGGTCAGATCATGGATGCGATTCTGTCCGGAAATTACGACACAGATCACCTTGCCGTAATCATCAGCCAGACCGGCGGAGGATGCCGTGCGTCCAACTATATCGGGTTCATCCGTCGTGCGCTTAAAAAAGCCGGCTACGGACACATTCCGGTTATTTCCATCAACTTAAGCGGTCTGGAGGGAAATCCGGGATTCAAGCTGACGCTCCCGCTTGTCATCCGTGTAGCATACGCGGCCGTATTCGGGGATATCTTCATGAAATGCGTTTACCGCATGCGCCCCTACGAGGCTGTGCCGGGCTCAACCAACGCAATGCATCGGAAATGGGCGGAAGTAGTGAAGAAATTCGTGTCAGAAGGCTATCCTTCCCGCAGGAAGTTCAAAAAGCTCTGCCGTGACATTATTCAGGACTTCGACAATCTAGAAATCCTCGATGTCAAAAAGCCCCGCGTCGGCGTGGTCGGCGAGATTCTTGTCAAATTCCTGCCGGCGGCCAACAACCATCTGGTTGACCTGCTGGAATCTGAAGGTGCCGAAGCTGTTGTGCCTGATCTGATCGACTTCATGCAGTA
>CALWBC010000192.1 GCA_944375755.1 uncultured Mediterraneibacter sp.
CAGTGTCCCGGCCTTCCCGCCTTTTACGATATCATACAGAGCTTCCGGACGCTTGCCGTTCGTGACGATGGTGTCAATTCCGTTTGTGGTGGCGAGCTCCGCTGCCTGGAGTTTCGTGCGCATACCGCCTGTTCCGCGGCGGCTGCCCGCGCCGCCGGCCAGGGAGTAGACACTCTCATCGATGGTGTCGATCTGCTCGATCAGTTTTGCGTTCGGATGAAGACGCGGGTCGCTGTCATAGAATCCGTCAATGTCTGAGAGAATGACAAGTTTCTTTGCCCGGCAGAGAACGGCAACGACAGAGGAGAGCATGTCATTGTCTCCGAAGAGGCGGTCTTCCGATTCGATCTCCGTATAGCTTACGGAGTCGTTCTCATTTACGATCGGGATAACGCCCATTTCGAGAAGAGCATTGAATGTATTGGTCAGATTTTCTTTCTTTTCTTCCTGCTCGATGTCTTCCGCATTCAGAAGGATCTGGGCAACCGTCTTGTCATAGTCCCCGAAGAATTTGTCATAGAGGTACATCAGGCTGCACTGTCCGACAGCGGCAGCGGCCTGTTTCATTCTCATACTGTCCGGCTTTGTGTGCATGTTCAGCTTGTTCCGGCCTACGGCGATGGCGCCGGATGATACGAGAATCACCTCGTATCCCATGTTCTGAATATCCGCCAGTGTGCAGACCAGCCGGTCCGTGGCGCGCAGGTCGCTTTTTCCTGCGTCGTTTGTGAGTGTGGATGTCCCTACTTTTACTACGATTCGGTTATTGTAAAGTCCCATGGTTTTCTCCTTATTGTTTCCTTGTAATATTCACCATGATATCGTATCATAGACTTATGAATTACAAAAGCGAATATTTATCATAAATAACATGAGAAAACCGCATGAAAAACCATACGAAAATTTATATGGAACATGTGTAAAAGGAGGGCCTGTTTTATGGATATGAATCTGCAGAAATATATGGCGTTTGTCAGGACAGTGGAATACGGCAGTTTTACGAAAGCGGCTGAGATGCTGAATTATTCACAGTCCGGAATCAGCCGTATGATTCATGATCTTGAGAAAGAGTGGAAGGTGACGCTGCTGGAGAGAAGCAGAGGAGGGGTACGTCTGACCAGCGACGGCATGAAACTTCTTCCCTGCGCGGAGAGTGTGTGCAGGGAATATGAGAAACTTCAGGCCCAGGTGGATGAGCTGAACGGACTGAAATCCGGTCTGATCCGGATCGGAACCTTCTCCAGTGTGGCGTCCCAGTGGCTTCCGAATATCATCAGAGAGTTTCAGAAAGATTATCCGGATATTGACTATGAGCTGCTTCTGGGAGACTACACGGAGATTGAGGAGTGGATTCTGGAGGGCAGGGTGGACTGCGGATTTGTCCGGCTGCCGGTTCACGCGGAGCTGGAGACAGTCTTTCTGGAGCAGGACCGGCTGCTGGTCGTGCTTCCGGAAGGCCATCCACTGGCCGGATGTGACAAATTTCCGGTAAATGCCCTGACAGAAGAACCTTTTATGCTCCTGGAGAAAGGAGCCAGAGCGGAAGTGTCGGAAATTTTTGAAAAATGCGGTCTGACACCCAAGGTGCACTTTACCACATGGGATGACTATGCCATTATGGCGATGGTGGAGAGTGGTCTGGGCATCAGTATTCTGCCGGAGCTGATTTTAAAGAGGATTCCCTATCACATCATTGTGAAGGAGCTGGAGATCCCGGTTTACCGCAGCATAGGGCTTGCGCTGAAAGGGAAAAAGGATGCGTCGCTTGCGGTAAAGCGTTTTATTGATTATCTGGAATACCGCTGACTGGGATCAATTTCCTGTACAAAATGAAAAAACAGGATTGTCTGAAACGATGTAATCGATTACAATAGGCGGACAGGGAAAGAGACGGAATGTTTTCCCTGGAAGAAGCAGTAACAGTTCCGCTGCCGAACTGTTGCAAATAATATGTAATAATGAAAGGAAACAGCATGAAAAAAGTAATGAAAAGTCTTCCCTTCAGGCTGCTTCTGGGTGTTGTAATCGGAATTGCAGCCGGACAGCTGTCAGGGACAGGTACCGGAGCGCTGAAAGCGGCCGGAGATGCACTGATGAACGTGGTTGTCACCGTAAAATTTGTCCTGGCAGAGCTGATTAATTTCTGTGTACCGCTTATTGTGATCGGATTTATAGCCCCGTCGATTACCAGGCTGGGGAGAAACGCGTCACGGATGCTTGGGGTGGCCCTGCTGTGCGCCTATTCCTCTTCGATTCTTGCGGCCCTGTTTTCCATGGCGGCAGGATACGGGATTATTCCGCATCTCTCAATTGTGACCGAGGCTGAAGGTCTGAGAGAACTGCCGGAGATTTTGTTCCGGCTTGAGATACCGGCGGTTATGAATGTGATGAGCGCGCTGGTGCTGTCCGTACTTCTCGGTCTTGCAGCTACATGGACAAAGGCTGAAACCGTCATCAATCTTCTGGAAGAGTTTCAGAAGATTGTACTTCAGATTGTGACCAGAGTGGTGATCCCACTGCTTCCTGCTTTTATCGGATTTACCTTCTGCGGGCTGTCCTATGAAGGCACAATTACAAAACAGCTTCCCGTTTTTATTGGGGTTGTGCTGATTGTGATAGTCGGCCATTTTATCTGGCTGGCAGTCCTGTACATTGCGGCTGGAATTTATTCCGGGAAAAATCCTCTGAATGTGATCCGGAATTATGGCCCGGCGTATATTACGGCGGTGGGGACAATGTCATCTGCGGCTACGCTGGCGGTGGCGCTACGCTGCGCCAAGAAATCAGAACCGCCGCTTCGGGATGATATGGTGGATTTCGGAATCCCGCTTTTCGCGAATATTCATCTGTGCGGCTCGGTTCTGACAGAAGTATTTTTTGTCATGACCGTATCCCGGATTCTGTATGGGTCAATGCCTTCCATGGGAACGATGATTCTGTTCTGCCTGCTCCTTGGCGTTTTTGCCATTGGCGCACCGGGGGTTCCGGGAGGAACGGTTATGGCTTCCCTGGGACTGATTACAGGAGTACTGGGATTTGATGAGGCAGGAACAGCCCTGATGCTTACAATTTTTGCGCTGCAGGACAGTTTTGGCACGGCATGCAATATCGCGGGGGACGGTGCCCTGACACTGATTCTTTCAGGTTATGCGGAACGCCATGACAGCAAAGAGCAGAGCTTTGAACCTGTAAAAAGAGATTGACTTAAAAGACAGGAAGGTGTATAATCCATTTCGTGATTTTATTTGCTTTATTGCTTTAAAGCGCAAAGCATTGATGCGATAAAGCACACAGGGAGGTTTTGGATTATGAAATTAAAAAAAGCAGCAGCACTTATGCTGGCAGCCGGATTATCCGTATCACTTGCAGCCTGCGGAAGCGGCTCTTCAGATTCAACAGCGTCAGGCAGCAGCAGTACTTCCGGAGCGGACGGAAAATACACAATCGGTATCTGCCAGCAGATGGAACATGAGGCGCTGGACGCGGCGACACAGGGATTCCAGGACGCGTGCAATGAAAAATTCGGTGAAGGAAACGTCGAGTTTGATGTGGA